>PLSK01000213.1 GCA_003165155.1 Mycobacterium sp.
ATTCGTCGCGGCGACCCTGGTCGCGCTGCTGCTGATCTCCGGCGGCGTGGCGGCATGGATCTACTTCAAGCAATACCGGCCGGACCAACAGACCGACCCCAGCGTAAAACGGGCCGTGGCCAGCTCCGCGGCCGACGGGACGACCGCGTTGTTGTCCTATTCGGCCGACACTCTCGACCAGGATTTCGCTTCGGCAAGATCGCACCTGGCCGGGGACTTCCTGTCCTACTACAACAAGTTCACTCAGCAGAGCGTGGGTCCGGCGGCCAGGGAGAAGTCGATGAAAACCACGGCTCGCGTGACGGGCGCCGCCGTGTCAGAGTTGCACCCCGACTCGGCCGTTGTGCTGGTCTTCGTCGATCAGACCACCACCACCAAGGACAGCCCCCAACCTACGCTGGTGATCAGCAACGTGTGGGTGACCATGACCCGGATCAACGGCAACTGGCTGATCACGAAATTCAACCCGATCTAAACGGCATGGGGGGCTGGGGCCTCGCTCACATGTGAACGTGGGTTGCCGACAGGGTGGTCCTGGCCGGTAGAGCCACAAGATGTGGGAGGCCCCAGCCCCCCATACCGTTTAGGCGGCAGTCGCCTACATAGCGAAAGCACGGCGGAGTGACCGCGCGTGCAGGGCCCGGTTTTCCTGGGAGACAACCCAATCCGGCACTAATGTGTCAAACCCGTTGAATGTCGCTGCGACAACGTGCAATTCGGTGTGAACGTATGCATGCAGGAGCCGGTTGGCATAGTCGATAGCCTCGTCGCGGCACGGATCGATCTCGGAGCAGCTGATGAACGTGGGCGGCAGCCCCTCCAGGTTCGGGCGGTGCGCGGGGACGTGCTGCCCGTTCGCGCTGGCCGGGCCGAGGTAATGNNACGGCCTGACCATTGAGACCCGGGGTGCGCTGGAACTCGCGCCGCGAGGAGGTGGCGTCGCAATCAAGCATCGGCTGATGCAGAATCTGCATCAGAATCTGCGGGCCTTCGTCGTCGAACATGCGTTGGCTCAGGCCTGCAACCAGTGCGGCACCCGCGCCTCTGCCCATCACCGCGATGCGGCTTGGATCCGCATCCAGGCCGGCACAGTTCTGGACGGCGTAGCGCAAACCCGCTTCGACATCGTCCAGCGCGGCCGGACACGGATCTTCCGGCGCCAGCCGGTAGTCGACCGAGACCACCAGACAGCCGGCCGCACGTGCCAACTCCACGCATTGCGGGTGATCAGTCTCCAGGTCGCCGGTCACAAAGCCGCCACCGTGCGCGTACACAACCAGAGGTGCCCCTGAGGTGCCTGCCGAGCCTTCCGAGGGACCCCGGTAAAAGCGAAGGTTTAGCGGGCGACCATCCGGACCGTCGACGGATCGTGTCTCGATGGATACGGCGCTCTCGGCAGCTTCGACTTCAGCCGCCGCGACCCGCTCGGCGGCCAGCTGGTTGGCGTGTTCCCGTTCGGCGAACAGCGTCTCCTTGCGGAACTCAACGACGCCAAGCTCGATCGCAACCTCCCGCAAAACCGGGTCGATCCGGTTGAGGCCCTGCGGCCGTGTGAGATTGGTTTGCGTCATGCCCCCGACTCTATCTGGCGAGAGGGGCGCCGGGGCCGGGCCGTTCTCCGGGAAGGGCCTTGACGGTTGACGGCAGCCCGTACAGAGCCGTCGCGTTGCCACGCATGATCCGCTCCCGCTGGTCTGCCGGGAACCGGTTGATGGCATAAGCCGGCGCGTCGTAACTCCAGTGGGGGTAGTCCGTCGAGAACATGAGGTTGTCGCCCAGGTCCATCATTTCCAGATATTCCCGGAATTCCACGGTGTCGGCGTCTTCGAGCGGCTGAGTGGTGAACCGGACATGTTCGCGGACATACTCCGACGGACGCCGACGCACCTGAGGCAGATCGGCGCGGCGGGCCTCCCAAATCCGGTCCATCCGGGACATCACCGGCATCGCCCACGTGAAGCCGCCCTCGACGAATACCACTCGCAGGTCGGGGTGCCGATCGAACGCGCCGTCGAACACCAGGCTCATCAGGTGCGAGACGTAGAGCAGCGGCCAAGACGCGAAGAAATCGTGCCAGTGCGCGGGATTCCCGACCGGGTACAGCGGAATCAACTCGAACGGCGTCTGACCCATCAGATGCGTGGCCACCGGGAAGCCGTTGCGCGACGCGGCCTCGTAGAGCGGATCGAAATGTGGATTACCAAAAGGGATTCCACGAGTCTGCGGTGTCATCAACACCTGAGCCATATAGGGATGGCCCGCCCAGCGTTCGACTTCGCGGGCCGCCTGCTCGGGTGTCTGCGCGCTGACACTGATCGAGCCGCGCCAGCGGCCGTGCGCGTTGTACTTGTCGAGCCAGACGTCGGCGAGCCAGTCGTTATAGGTCGACTTCAGAACATGCTCGGCCTGCGGAAGTTGCGCGTCGCACATCGGTTCCAACGTCGCGATGCTCACACCGGCATCCAGAAGCAACTGCTTGGCGGCAAAATCGGGATCGCTGCCGGCGAATCCGCCCCTGGGCGGCGCGGAATCCATGCGCACCGACGACGTTTTGTACGAATCCGGGGTGTCGTAGAAGTACGACACCGGGTTGGCCCCGTTTCCGGTCGGCCAGATCTTGTCCACCCATTCGGCCGGCGCATAGGCCTTGAGCACCTCGGCCGAAACGGGCACCGGGTGCACGTCGGTGTCGACGATGGTGACCGCTATTTCGTCTTCTTGATCGGTCTGCGGCCCGACCCGTTCGATGGTGGTCATTTGAGTGACTCCTTTACTGCAAGCCCATAAAGCTCACTGGCGTTTCGCCACAACACTTTGTCGCGCTGCTCGTCGCCGAGTCCCGCGGCGGTCAGATCCGGCTCGGATGTGGACCAATGGGGGTAATTCGAACCGTACATCAGCAGGTCGGATTTGCCGGTGAAATCCATCCAGCGCTGCATCTTCCCGTGCTCTAAGGGCCCGTCGAATGCCGACGAGCAGAACCGGACATGGCCGGGCA
>PLSK01000252.1 GCA_003165155.1 Mycobacterium sp.
CCGCGTACCCCGGCGTCTCTAGGCCGTCCAGCATGGTGAGGCGGTGGGTCGTCAGAGTTCCCGAGGCTGTCCCGTGCTTGGCTCGGTGCATGAGGACCCGGTTGTCCCACAGCACGATGTCGCCAACCTCGTAGTGCTGGGTATGTATGAACGGTGATGTGTATTCGGGATCGAGCTGCCCGGTCGCGAGCATGAGTTCTTGCAGCACCGCCGGATCGAGCACATTGCCGTCTTTGTCCTCGATTTTGCTGGTGCCCGACGCGCAGATGTACAGGATTTCTTCTCCGGTCTTCGGGTGCCTGATAATCGTTGGCCACTTGATGGGGGGCGTGGTTCGGGTGATCTCGTCCCAGACTTCTCCGATGGGCCTGTACACATCCTCGGGCCGGATCTTGATGTGGCGCCGCGGATCGTGGGTACTGAATGTTCCCCGTGCGCGGGCCTGCTTTTCCGCGGGAAGCGACTCCCAAACCTTGTTGAGATCGATGAAGTAGGTCCCGCGGTCCGATCCAGGCACGGAAAGCGGTACAACCATCGAGAAAGCAAACGGTCTCGGCATGAACATATAATCGATATGCCAGAACGCGCCGGTTTTTGGAACGCCTTGGCCTTCCTCCGTGGAGGAGACAAAAATTTCCGGGTGCTTCGCGTGGTGATACATGCTTTCGTAATATGGAACGACCTCTCCGAGAATCCTCCCAAGATTTATGAATTCCTCTGGAGATGGATGTACGTCTTTGAGGATAACAAGCTTATTCGTGTAAACTATGTCGCGGATCTCGTCGCTGGATATATTCACCAAGTCTTTGGGATCTAGCCCTGTGACCTCTGCACCGAGTCCCTCGCCTTTCACGTTGAGCGCCATCTGACATTTCTCCTCGTTTATTCTTCTACAGCTTCGGTCAATTTGGAGACTGATCTATGCGGGGTGCCGGCTTCGGCGTCAGCCGTAGAAGGTCCCTAAGGGTTCCCCCTGTTCGCCCCCGGTCTTTCGTCGGTGTTGGTTGTCCAAGTAGTGGGGAGCATTGGTACGGAATTAGTTGTGCCGTCGGACGATAGTTGGACCATTCCGGTGGCGTGGGCGTCAGATGTCGGGGCGGTGCCGGTAAAGCCCATGGGTCCGGCGCCCTGGTTACTTGCCGTGTGGGATGTGGGTTCGGCGTTGGCAGGGGCATCGATTGTGGCGGTTGCCTCCAGGAATTCGTCACGGTAACCGCGTACTCCCGCCCTGACCCTGCTACGTTGCCTGCGGCGGCCCCGCGCGAGGGCTGAGCCCGCTCCCTCTGCGGCGGCGGCTCCGACGGCATCAGTGGCGATGTCAGGGGATTTCGTGCGGGATTCGGGGCCCGCGCTAACTCCGGGTGGGGCCAGGCCGGGCACGGCGTAGTTGATGCCGGGTGCGGGTGCGCCGGTGCTAGCTGGAGCTGAGGCTGGCCCGCTTTGCGTGGTACTGGTGGTTTGTGAGCCTGCGCTGAAGCCTGCCGGCGCGGCCGCGGCGGCAGGCGTGACCCCAACGTCAATGTTTGGCGCAACGTGTTGGNNAAGAGCCAGCGCACCCAGGGCGCTCAAGGCTGGAGTGAAAAACGGTAGAAGTAGGAGAGCGTAGGAGGCGTAGTACGGGTACCAGAGAACGTCGTACAAGAACAAAGCGATTACGGCGAGAATAATGGTGGCAGCGGGGCTGAATCCGAGGCGCTCGAAGAAATCGAGAAAGTACTGGTATGGGTTGGCGATGAAATCCAGGATTTCCGTGATGAGTTGCCAAATCGAACTTAATCCGTCCGGCTGGACACCCTGGGCTTCGCCACCAGGCGTAAGGATGGACGGCGCTGGTTGAGCGGCCGGTGTTGCCGCGGTCGCCGCCTCGGTGATGGCCTGGTAGATAGCCATGGTGTTAGCGGCTTGAACCCACATGCGGACGTAATCGGCTTCGTTGAGGGCGATGGGGATGGTGTTGACGCCGAAGAAATTGGTGCCGACCAACACGCCGTGGGTCGCGTGGTTGGCAGCCAGTTCCGCCAAGTTAGGCATTGCGCCTAGTGCGCTGCTGTAAGCGGCGGCGGCCGTTTCGTGCTGTGCGGCAGCGACTGCGCTGTCGATCGAGGCCTGCTCGAGCCAGGCGAGATAGGGGGCATGCGCAGCTACGTAGTGGGTGGCGCTGGTTCCCTCCCAGCTGCTGGCCTCTACCTCGGCCAGCAATTGGGTTAACTCGGCGGCTGTGTCTGTGTATTGGCTGCTGAGCTCGTGCCACTGTGCGGCGGCGGCAAGTAACGATCCAGGACCTTCGCCCGCGTTCAACAGAGCCGAGTGCAGCTCTGGAGGTGCAGCCATCCATATCGGGGCTGTCAGGGCTACACCTCCTTGCATGAGCGTTCAGTGCGCATCCGTANNTACAGTCGGATCCGTGCCAGTCATCGACGCCCGTCATCTCGGCGGGATATCCGAAACCGCGCTCCTAACACTGCATCAGCGAGCGACCGAGGCAGCCCGGCCCGACGGCATCATCGACGACCCGATGGCCATCGCCCTGCACGGCAGCGTCGACTATGACTACCACCACTTCGGTCGAACACACCAAGCCACTGCCCTGCGAGCTTTGGTGTTCGACAACGCCTGCCGCGATTACCTGGACACGCATCCGCGTGCCACCGTGGTCGCGCTGGCAGAGGGGCTGCAGACCAGCTTCTGGCGCCTGGACAACGGCACGCTGACCTGGGTTTCGGTAGACCTGGCGCCGATCGTGCAGCTGCGCGAGCAGCTCCTTCCGACATCCAACCGGCTGCGCTATTGCGCGCAGTCGGCGCTCGAATACTCCTGGATGGACCAGGTCGACGACACCAACGGTGTGTTGATTACCGCCGAGGGTCTACTTCAGTACCTGGAGCGCGATCTGGTGTTCGACGTGATCGCGGCCTGTGCCAACCGATTTCCCGGCGGCCAGCTGGTTTTCGACAGCATCCCGTGGTTGATGAGCGTGTATTCGCGGCGCTTCGGCTTCAGGCTCAGCAAGTACTACACGGCGCCCCCGATGCCGTTCTCGTTCACCGCCAGACAGTATGACGAGCTGCGCGCTATCGCTGGCGTCCGCGCGGTGCGGGAGCTGCGGTACCCGCCGGGGCGCGGCAAGGTCTTGCGTTGGGCTAACCAGTTGCTCTACCGGCTGCCCTACTTCGACCGGCTCCGGCCACCCGTGACCCTCGTCGAATTCGCTTGATCAGCAGGCATTCATCGCAGGACGGCTCTACTCAGGCAGGCACTCTATCCATTGGCTTGTCGCAACATACTTCAGTGTGACCGCTTTCGGAGCAGCAGGGACACTCCTTCTCGTAGACGAGCGTTGACCCACACTCGCTGCAGGCGTAGCGATCTCCGGCCTGTCGTGCCATATTCATGTCCTTCCACGCAATGTGATTGATCCTGTGCTATCGCTCGTTCATTGTGCACCTGCTGCGGGCCCCATGGAATATGGTGCGCAACGGCCGGCAGTGGTTTCGGTGTGCGTGCGTTGATCTCATCTGTCACATTGGCCACTGGTTGGGCGGCGCACAGCGATGTGCCCGCCTACGCGCGACTGTCCGGTCTACACCGCCCCCAGGCAACGTTGTCGCTCGGAGGCGGGCAAACAGCGGACAGCCCGGAACCCAGCGACCGACGCGCAATCGCTTAGAGCCGGTTTCGTCAAGGCCGGATTAAGGCCGGATTCGGAAGTCTCCGCTAGCTGCCAGCACCGCCTGTGCGCGATCCGGATCCACAATCCGGT
>PLSK01000186.1 GCA_003165155.1 Mycobacterium sp.
GGGCAGCAGACCGGGTTGCAAGTCCAGGTGGACCAGCGGTTACGGGAGACCCACCTCGGCGACTGGCAGGGCTTGACCCACACCGAGGTCGAGGCCGAGGCCCCGGGTGCCCGACTGGCGTGGCGCGACGACGCGACCTGGGCGCCCCACGGCGGGGAGAGCAGGGTCGATGTCGCCGCGCGCAGCGTTCCCTTGGTTGCCGAGTTAGTGTCCGGCGAGCCGGAATGGGGCTGCAAGTCGGCAGGGGCAAGAGAACCGGACCGCCCCGTGGTGTTGGTGGCCCATGGGGGCCTGATCGCCGCGTTGTCGGCGTCCCTGCTCAAACTGCCCGTCGCCAACTGGCCGATTCTGGGCGGCATGGGCAATTGCAGTTGGGTGCAGTTGTCGGGTCACTCTGATGATTCGGCCGACTTTGACGGAATCCGCTGGCGTTTGGACGTGTGGAACGCTTCGGCGCAGGTCTCCAACGATGTCCTCTGAGTCACCGTCCAGGCCCGCGCTGCTGGTCTTCGCGGATTCGCTGTCCTATTACGGGCCCACCGGCGGGCTGCCCGCCGATGATCCACGCATCTGGCCCAATATCGTTGCCTCGCAATTGGGTTGGGATCTGGAGTTGATCGGCCGCATCGGCTGGACCAGTCGGGATGTCTGGTGGGCCGCAACGCAGGACCCGCGGGCGTGGGCGGCGCTGCCCCGCGCCGGCGCGGTGATCTTCGCCACCAGCGGGATGGATTCGCTGCCCTCGGTGTTGCCCACCGCGCTGCGCGAGCTGATCCGTTACGTGCGGCCGCCGCGGCTGCGGCACTGGGTCCGGGATGGGTATGGGTGGCTGCAGCCCCGGCTCTCGCCAGTGGCCCGGTCGGCCCTACCGCCCCACCTCAGCGCCGATTACCTTGAACAGACCCGTGGCGCAATCGATTTCAACCGACCGGGCATTCCGATCGTGGCATCGCTGCCGTCGGTGCACATCGCCCAGACGTACGGCAAGGCGCACCGAGGTAGGGCCGGGACGGTTGCGGCGATCACGGAATGGGCGCAGAGCCATGATGTGCCGTTGGTGGATCTCAAAGCCGCCGTCGCCGAACAGGTCATGAGCGGGCGCGGCAATCCCGACGGCATTCACTGGAATTTCGAAGCCCACCAGGGAGTCGCCGAGTTGATGCTGAAGGCGCTGGCCGAAGCCTTGCAGAAATCCACAGTGCCCAACGAGAAGCCACGCGGCTGACCTATGACCCGCGCTGGCGACGATGCAGAGCGAAGCGATGAGGAGGAGCAGCGCTCGTGACTGTCGTGGTGGTAACCGATGCGTCGTCGCGTCTGCCCGCCGATCTGCTGGAAAAGTGGTGCATTCGCGTCGTCCCGCTGCACATCCTGCTCGACGGCGTCGACCTGCGCGAAGGCGTCGACGAGATCCCCGATGACGTCTACAAGCGCAACGCCACGACCGCGGCGGCCACCCCGGCCGAACTCGCCGCGGCCTACCGGCAGGCGCTCGCCGACGGCGGCGGCGACGGCGTCGTCGCGGTGCATATTTCGTCGGCCTTGTCGGGGACCTATGGCGTCGCCGAACGGACCGCCGCCGAGCTCGGCCCGGCTGTGCGCGTTATCGATTCAAGGTCGGCCGCGATGGGCACCGGCTTCGTCGCGCTGGCCGCCGCGCGGGCCGCGGCCACTGGCGCCGATTTGGACACCGTCGCCGACGCGGCGAGTGCCGCCGTGTCTCGCAGCCACGCGTTCATCGTGGTGCACCGGCTGGACAACCTGCGCCGCAGCGGACGCATCGGTGGCGCCAAGGCATGGCTGGGCACAGCGCTGGCGCTCAAGCCGTTGCTGTGCATCGAGGACGACGGCAAACTCGTTCTGGCCCAACGGGTCCGGACCGTCACCAACGCGACGGCGGCGATGATCGACCGGGTCTGCGAGGTGGTCGGCGACCATCCGGCCGCCCTAGCGGTGCACCACGTCACCAACCTGGACGGTGCGAACGAAGTAGCCGCCACACTGGCGCAGCGGCTACCGGCATGCGAACCCGCGATCGTTACGCCGTTGGGCCCGGTGCTCGCGTTGCACGTCGGCGCCGGAGCCCTCGCCGTCTGTCTGGACGTCGGCGGGTAACGGGTTACGCCGGCGACACGGCGTTCGCTGGCTGCGCCGCTTTCGGTTTGGCGTAATCACCGCGGGCATAGACCACTTGGGGCCACCAGAACCAGCGGCCCAACAGGGTGGCGATCGACGGCATCAGCAACGTGCGCACGATCAGCGTGTCCAACAGCAAACCGATACAGACCGTCGATCCGAACTGACCGAGCACCCGCAGGTCGCTGCCGAGCATGGACGCCATGGTGAAGGCGAACACCAGACCTGCGGCCGTCACCACCCCGCCGGTGCCTGCCATTGACCGGATGATTCCCGTCTTGAGCCCGGCATGGATCTCTTCTCTGAATCGGGAGACCAGCAGCAGGTTGTAGTCAGAGCCGACGGCCAACAGGATGATGACCGACAGCGCCATCACGATCCAGTGGATTTTGATGCCGAAAAGGTCCTGCCAGATGAGCACGGACAGACCGAAGGACGCGGCAATCGAGCTGCCCGCGGTGCCGACGATCACCAGCGCGGCGACCACACTTCGCGTCAGCAGCAGCATGATCATGAAAATCAGCGTGAGCGCTGACAATACCGCGATCATGAGGTCGTATTTCGCGCCGTCGTGCATATCTTTGAAAGTTGCGGCGGTACCGCCGAGATAAACCTTCGCGTCCGAAAGGGAAGACATCTTCAGCCCCTCCTGCGCGGCGGTCCGCTCCGACTCGACCCGCGAGATCCCCTCCGGGGTCATCGGATCGCCTTGGTGGGTGATGAAGAACCGCGCCGATTTACCGTCCGGCGACAAGAACATTCGCAGGCCCGTCTGGAAATCGGGGTTATCGAACGCCTCCGGCGGCAGGTAGAACATGTCGTCGTTCTTCGCCGTATCGAAGCTTTGCCCCATGACCACCGCCGTATTGCTCATGGCCTCCATCTGGTTGATCATCGCCGAGAAGGTGGCGTACATCGTCAGCGTCAGGCCATGGGTGGTCTTGAGCGTGTCGATCATCACCGGAAGCAAAGGCAGCATCTTGTGCGTGGCCGCGGCGGTGCGGGTGATGTCATCGGTGAGGGTGTGGAACTGCCCGGCGAGCTGGTCGAACCCGTCCAACGAGTCGAATAGGGAACGCACGGACCAGCAAACCGGAACATCGAAGCAGTGCTTGTCCCAATAGAGGTAGGCCCGGAAAGGCCGCCAGGTGTCATCGAAATCCGAGATGTGGTTCCGCAATGAATCGGTGATATCACGGGTGTCCGCCGTGGTCTTCGCGCTGTCGTCGGCGGCATTGGAGAGTTCCTGGGTCACCGCGTACATCTGCTCGGTGACGCCGATCATGGTCTGCATTTCGTCGGCCATCTTGAGCATGTCTTTCATACGGTCTTTGAGGAAGTCCATATTCTGCATGGTCGTCTGGCTTTGGATGCTGGTCTGAAACGGTATGGAGCTGTGCTGAATCGGAATGCCCAGCGGCCTGGTGATGTCCTGGATCATGGCGATGCCCAATGTGCGGACGACGTTTCTGGCCGCTTTGTCCAGAACAAGCATGTCGGCCGGATTGCGCATGTCGTGTTCGGATTCGACCATCAGCAGGTCCGGGTTCATCCGCGCCTCTGAGAAATGCCGGTTCGCGGCTTCTTGTCCCAGATTGGAGGGCGCACTGGCGGGTAGGTAGTGCCGGTCGTTGTAGCTCGTCGTGAAGCTGGGTAGGGCCACCATGCCCACGAGTACGACGGCGGCGCTCACCGCCAGAATCGGTGCGGGCCAACGCACTACCGCGGTGCCCACCCGCCGCCACAGCCGGCCCTGGGACGCCCGCTTGGACTCGAACAGACCGAAGCGGCTGCCCAGGAAGACAACGGCCGGACCCAATGTAAGCCCGGCCAGTACCACGACCAGCATGCCGATCGCCACGGGTGCGCCCATGGTGTTGAACCAGGGCAGCCGGGCGAAACTGAGGCAATACGTCGCCCCGGCAATGGTCAGACCCGACCCGAGGACAACCGGAGCCACCCCACGGAATGTCGTGTAATAGGCGGTTTCTCGATCCTCGCCGGCTCGGCGTGCCTCTTGGTAACGACCAACCAGGAAGATGCCGTAGTCGGTTCCGGCCGCGATCGCCAGCATCGTGAGGATGTTCGCGGCGAACGTGGTGAGCCCGAATGCGTTGTTATAACCGAGAAGCGCGACAACTCCGCGCGACGACAACAACGCGACAAACGTCATGAACAGCTGGACGAGGGTGGTGACGATGGAGCGGTAGACCAGCAGCAACATGAGCGCGATCGCACCCAGGGTGAACAGCGTGATCTTGGCCAGGCTCTTGTTGCCGATGACGTGCATGTCGTCACTGAGCGCCGCGGGACCGGTGACGTAGGCCTTCACCCCGGGCGGCGCCTGCATATGGTCGATGACCTTGCGGATCGCCTCGACGGACTCGTTCGCCAGAGTCGTGCCCTGGTTGCCGGCCAGATTCACCTGGACGTAGGAGGCTTTGCCGTCGGCGCTCTGGGCTCCTGCCGCAGTCAGCCGGTCGCCCCAGAAGTCCTGGATGTGCTGGATGTGCTCGGGATCCTGNNCACGATCATGACGGTGCTGTTGGAATTAAATTCTTTGAAGTTGTGACCCATCAGCATCATCGCCTTCATCGACGGTGCGTCCAGGGGTGCCATCGGTGCCGAGTGTGCTTCCCCGACCTTTTCCAGCGTGGGAACGGCGACGTTCAGCAGGACCGTCACAACTACCCAAATCAAGATGATCGGCACCGCGAAGATGCGGATGGCGTGNNTGGTTCAGGTCGCTCATGCGGACTTCACCAGGCAGAACGTCTGGGCGTTGTGGCCATCGAAATTCTGCTGCTCCCGCACGACACCGTCGACCGTGATCCGGCAGCCGATCTGGTTGCCATCGCTTTGAGCCATGACGTTGGCGCTCACCGCCGGCAGCGTCGTCGAGATCGTGAAGGACCAAGGCAGAGCGGCCGCGTTAACCTGGTGCGTGTTGGCATTCTCGTCCCAGTAGTTGATGTTGGCGGTGCTCCCAACGGGGCCGGAGACCTCGTAGACGACGACCTTGGGGTTGAACTGAACGATCTCGATCCCCTGCCCTGCGTTCGCGTTGAGGTCCTGCGAGCCGAAGACCTTGTGCAACCGCATAACGCCCATGGTCGATATGGGCAGGACAACCAATAACACCAGAGGAATCCATGCCCGTTTAGCCGCTCGTGCAATCGACGAAGTAGCCCTCACCTGACCGCCTTCCACTCATCAATCAAGGTGCAACGCGCAATCGAAAGGTTTGCTTCCAGTCATCCGAAATCAGCCATCCGAAATGATGTCGGGCAGAAACCTTTGCTCAGCTAAGAACTCTAAACCTTAGTGCACGGCAGCGTTCCTCCGGGTCTTTCGGTGTGGCCAACGCCACAGCGTCTAGCGCGCCACGCGGCCGGTGATCGGCGGCAGATCTGCCAGCGTCAGGATCCCGGGCCTGGCGGCGACCACCGCTGGAACCGCGTTGGTGACCGGCATCGCGGTGTAGACCATGCCCAGGCCCATGAACCCGGGCTCGGTCCAGTCCTTCGGCGGTAAACAGTGCAGGACCGTGCGCATGTTGGGCCGCCCGAATACCTGAATGACGTGACCGTGCTCGAGCGGTTTGGGCGGGACCACGTGATCGCCCATCGTCCAGTTGAATCCGACGCTGACGATGTTGCGATCGCCTTCCCATCCGCGGTGGAAGCCGTAGACACCGCCGACCGTTCCCGCAGGGATCTTCATGAATCCCAGGTCAGAGTCAGCGGTGGCCGCGGTGAAGGTGACGTCGAAGGTCATCTTGTCCAGCTTCGCCCCGATCGCATCGGCCATCATCGCGGCGGACTCGGCGAAGACCTCGCTTTCCCGCCGTACGTTCTCGGCCAGCCCTGGAGTGTCGGGATCTTGTGAGAACCCCATCGCGGTCTGTGTCTCCGCGGACTCGTAGGTCGAGCAGTCCACCGACTCGGTGATCCGGATCTCGTCGACGCGCTCGCAGGACGCCGTCAGCACCATGCCGACCATGTTGGTCATTCCGGGGTGCGCGCCGCTGCCGAAGATCGTCGAGCTACCGCGCTTACAGGCGTCTTCGATGCGTGCGCGGTCCTGCGGCGTCTGTTTTCCGCCGGTGATCCAGGCCGCGCTGGAACATACGTTGACGCCAGATTCCAGCAAACGCACCAATTCGTCGATGTTGGGCCATAACGGGTTGTAGCAACACGCGTCGGCGCCCAGCGAGATCAGCGCATCGATGTCGTTGGTCGCCTGCACTCCGGTCGGCTCCGGCCAGCCCGACAACTCGGCGGCGTCGACACCCACTTTGTCCGCCCCGTGGGCGTACACGCCGACCAGTTCCATGTCGGGTCTGCCGATGATGGCGTGCAACGATCGCCGACCGATGTTCCCGGTCGTCCATTGGATGACGCGCAAGGGACGGTCTGTGCTGGTTGTGCTCATCGGGGCTCCTTTGCCGGTGCGGTTGAACCGTTGCGAGTGAGTGATCTTTAGTGGTCACGCGACTCGCACCCCATCTCGGGGTTGTTCGCCGGCTGGGTGGCCGGTTCCCTTCCGCGCTTCACAGCCACCAGCCCGGCTAGGCCGGGTCTTAGGGTCGGCTCCACGCTTGACGGCGGCCCCAACTGGGCCGACGGCGGTGGATGGTTCCTCCCACCGCGCGAGGTTCATGGCGGCGTTGTCGTCACGCTCGTTGCGCTCAGCCCACGCCGCCAGAATCATACTTTTGTTCCTACAGCACACCACCGACATTGACCGACCACCCAACCCGCAACAGCTGGCAACCCCATTATGTTCACCCCGGTCGATGTGCACGCGAGCCGGCCATCCAGGCCGGCTCAGGACTCCAACCGGGTGAATTGGTCCTGGCGGTATTGCTCGGCACAGGCAGCGCGCCGGATCTTGCCGCTCGTGGTGGTCGGAATTGACCCAGGCGATACCGGAACGAGGTCCCCGACATTCAAGCCGTGCGAATTGGATATCGCGGAGATGACGTCGCTTTTGACCGCATTGAGCCAGTGCTTGGCCTCCTCGTTGGACCCCTCGTTGGAAATGCCACGCCTCTTGAGCTCGCAGACGGTGACGAGTTCCTCGGTACTGTTCACCGGAACCGATATCGCGGCCACCCGACCACCCGTGATCTCTCGGACCGTCGCCTCAATGTCCTCGGGATAGTGATTACTGCCGCGGATGATCAGCAGATCCTTGATGCGGCCGACGATGAACAGCGCACCCTCGTAGATGAAACCCATGTCGCCGGTTCTTAACCAGGATGCCTGCGGCGTACCCGGCGAAGGGTCGACGAGCATTGCGCCGAAGCAGCGCTGCTCCTCCGGTGATTTACGCCAGTAGCCGTCGGCCACATTGGCGCCATGCAACCAGATCTCGCCGACCGTACCTTGCGGGCACTCTCGGCTGGTGTCGCAATCGACGATTCGCAGCGTGGGTGATTGCGGCACTTTGTATTTGACCAACGCTGTGCCAGTCCCGGCCGCAAGTCGCCGAGCGCGGCCGGCGGACAGGTCCGCGGCATCGAAGTAAACCGCATTCGATGAATCACTCCAGGTGCCGGCCGCCGCGAAGACGGTAGCCTCCGCCAAGCCATATGAAGGACGCACCATATGGTCCTGAAAATTGAAGTGAGCAAACCGATCAGTGAAGCGTCGCAACGTGGCCGGCTCGACACGTTCGGCGCCGCAGATGATGCCCAGTACCCCGCCGAGGTCGAGGCCGGCCAGGTCACTGTCAGTTGTTTTGCGGGCGGCCAAGTCGAAGGCGAAGTTAGGCGCCGCGGACCATGCGTGCGGATTCCCGGCCAAAGATCGCACCCATCTGGCCGGCCTCTCCAAGAACGAAATCGGACTGGTCAGCTCGCCGCGCCAGCCGTTGAGGATTGGTGCGCAGACCCCCAGCACCAAACCCATGTCGTGGTAAAAGGGCAACCACGAAACAACCGTGGTATTTGTCGGGGCCTTGACGTTGAAGTCCGCGAAATAGCCGCGCATCAGCTGTTCGAAATTCACCCGGAGGTTGCGGTGCGAGATCATCACCCCGGTCGGCAGTCGGGTCGAACCTGAGCTGTACTGCAAATACGCGATGCTCGGCAAATCAGCTGTCCGAACGGTTGCTCCGCCAACGGAATCCAGACTCAGCGAATCGATTTCGACGATCTTTGGAACAGCGTCCAGGTGTGCTTGATCAACATATTCGGTGACGTCTTCAGCGACCGCTGACGTGGTGAGAACAACCGAGGGCGACGTATCAACAAGGACCGCACTCACGCGCTCATGACTCGAGCCGCGATGGGGCAAAGGAAGCGGCACTGCGATGAGCCCAGCCTGCATGGAGCCCAGGAATGCCGTGATGTAATCCAGGGACTGGGGGGCCAGGATTGCTGCCCTGTCTCCTACCGCCCCATGAAGGCCGAGTTCGCGTGCCACATTTAGCGTTCGGCGGGATAACTGCGACCACGTAAGACTCTCGGGAACACCGGCAAAGTCGTTGTCGTAGTTGGTGAAAGTGAACGCTACGTCGTCGGGACGCATGCTGGCGCGTCCGTGCAGCATCGAGAGAATAGAAGACTGGAGATTAGGGGTCACATCACGTCCGTACGAGTTTGTCGAGATCCGTGGGACCTGAAATCACGTTGTATCAGTGGTCGGCTTCGCCCGCGCCGTGCGACAACACGGACATGGCACCGCTCAGCGCCTGCGAGAACGGGTCAGCGCCGCCGCCGAATGTCGCCTGGTTGGCCGGCGCGGTGACCTCCGCTGGGTCGAACCCGTGCACCGGGTCCACCTGAACCGGCGCGGTCGCCGGGTCGTCGTTTCGTGAATAGCCCGCGTTCACCCGGGGCATCAAGATTGCGTCGAGCTTGTTCAGCGTGTCTTCCGGGATCCCGATGTAGGCCAGCGGCATGACCAGCGGAATGTGTTTTTCCGGGACCATGATCGTCGTGTCTTTCGCGCCCCTGGAGTTGATCGTCGTTCTGATGTTCTGCGGCGGCACCATGCTCGCGTTCGTGAAAGCCACCGCGGTGTGACCCGTGGCGAGGCCCAGCAGCGTGTTGGCCAGAGCGAACATGTTGTCCGGCCGGTCGGGGAAGTCCGCGATCGAGTCGTACGCAGACACGAACCTGTTGGTGTCGTACTGGCTCTCGTACGGCGGCGGCATGGTGTAGTCGAGCGCGGGAACAACGCTGCCGACGGGGAACACCGCGCGCAGGAAGCTCTGACCGAAGGCGTGGCGCCCAATCGGGTCGCCGAATGTCGCGAAGTTCAGCGTGTTCGGTGGGGGAGCAGTCGGGTCACTCGCCAGCCGGGCCTGCTCGCCGTCGACCACGAACCCGCCCTCGGACAAGCCGATCGCGGTGCCAGGGCGACCGGTGGTGCGGATCGCCGCATCGAGGTTGTCTATTCCCTTGTCGACCGACTCGCCGACGCTGGGGCCGTCCAAACCCACGCCCGGGAAGTTCTCGCCTAGCTTGCCGATGCCCGGGAACAGTCGCTCCAGCACGTGGCCCTGAACCTGCCCCGCCGGGTAGCGAACGATTTGTCGCTGCTGGCCGGGGAACCAGTCAGCGCCCTCCGTGCGGATGTATTGGTCGTAGGGGACGCCCAGGACGTGCGCGCCGCCGAGGGCGTAGGCGGTCTGATCGCCCGGCGCGCCGGGACTCGGCGGCCCGCTTATCGGCGTGTCATCGGACGACGCGGCTCCGATGCCGAAACATCCTGTGGCGCTGACAGTTACCAGCGCCGCCACCCCTGCGAGTAGTTTCTTCATTCCTACTCCTGACCCCTTGGCTCCGTCTCGTAGTCTCACATACATCACCCGCGCGCGCGAACCCGTCCGGGCCACCAGTTCGCCTGCCCGACCAGCGCCGCGATGGCGGGAACCGTGATCGTGCGCACCAAGAAGGTATCCAGCAAAATTCCCACCCCGATCACAAACCCTCCCTGCACCACGGTACCGATACTGGAGAACAAGAGACCGCACATCGAGGCAGCGAAGATCAGACCTGCCGCAGTGATCACACCGCCTGTCGAACTCAGGGTGCGAATGATGCCGTAACGCATGCTGTGCGGCGACTCGTCACGCATTCGCGAGACGAGCAGCATGTTGTAATCGGCTCCCACCGCAACCAATACCACGAACGCCAATGGCGGCACGCTCCAATGTAGGTTCTGGCCGAGTATGAATTGAAATACCAGAACGCCAATACCCACCGCTGACAAATACGAAATGACCACGGAAGCAACCAGATACAGCGGCGCGACAATCGCTCGCAGCAGCGCGATCAAGGTCAGTAGCACGACGAAGAGGGTCACCGTGATGATGAACCTGATGTCGTGTCGGTAATAGTCACGGGTGTCCTTCAGTCCGACGGTGTAGCCCGCCATCGATATTGTCGCGTCCTTCAACGCGGTATTCGGTTGGGCTCCCCGAGCGGTCGCACTGATCGCATCGACCTGGTCCATGGCTTCGGTGCTGAAGGGATTGAGCTTGGTTTGAACCAGATACCGCACCGAGTGGCCGTCTGGCGAAATGAATACCTTGGCGGCCTTCTGGAACTCCTCCAGATGCAGCAGCTGGGACGGGATGTTGAACCCGGCCATTGCCGGTTGTGCCGCGTCATGTTTCAGCGACAACAGAAACGCCGCCGACTCGCTGAGCCCGGCGCCCAGCTGCTTGACCTGGTCGACGAGTTGAGCCACCGCGTCGGCCACTTGCCGGCTTCCGCCGGCGAATCGGTCCGCGCCGGATTGCAGCCTGTCGAGGTTCGACTGCAGGCCGCCGGGTTGGTCCATCCCCATGGAGTGCAGCACGTTGGTGAGCCTCGTCAGTGCAGCGCGCAGTCGGTCTGTGGACGTCTTCAGGGCCCGTTTGTCCGGGTAAACCTGCAGTTGGTGGGCCAACTCGTCGATCGCGTCGAGGTCCGCTTGATCGCGCGTCCCAACCAGCTGCTCAAATGTCCCGCGGGTGGCGCTGCACGACGGGTCGGCATCGCATATCGGGTTACCCTGCAGCGCTGCCAGTACCGGGTTTATCCACGCAAACATGTTCTTGACCGCTGAGAAGTTCCAGCCCATGGCATTGCTGAGCGCGTTAACGTGGTCGACGAGCTGGGCTGCGATGTCGACCTCTTTGACCAACGCGTCGCCGTTGTCCTGGTTCTTCGCAGACGAGAAGGCATTCTGCAGTTCCTGCACGCTGGCAGTGAGCATGCTGACTTGGCCGCGCACGTCGCGAAGGTTGTCGGCGAGCGTCCCAGCCCCCTCGACCAGCCGGTTGAGGTCATTGGTGTGGTCGTTGATCAGGTCGGACCCGTGGGCCAGAAAGGCGCCGATGGCGCCCGCTTGATAGGTGGCCCTGAATTGTTCTGGCACATTTCCGGTGGGACGAGTAATGCCGCTGACAAGGGCGATATTCGGCAGTTGACTGACGCGGTCCGCCATCTGTTCCAAGTCGGCAAGGGCCTGCGGCGTGCGCAGGTCATGCGGCGATTGAACGAGGAGGTACTGCGGAATCGACTGATTGACCGGGAAATGGCGGTCCAGCGCGGCATACCCGATGGAGCTTGGAACAGAAGACCGCAGCGCCTTGCGGTCGTCGTAGTTATAGCGCACCAGGCCGGCACAGCTGGCCAGGATGGCCAACACGAGCAAACTGGCAGCCAGATGTACCACTGGGCGGCGCACAATGCGGATGCCGGAACGCCGCCAGAGCCGAGCGGTCAGTTCGCGCCGTGGTTTGACCCAACCGCGCGGCCCGGCAAGCACCAAAATTGCCGGCAGCAAAGTCAGCGCAGCCAGGAATGCCACGCCGATCCCAATCGCCGACGCCACTCCGACCGTTTTGAACACTCCCATTCGAGCGAAGCTGATGAGGAGGAAAGTGATTCCCACCGTGGTGGCGGATGCGGTGATCACTTTCCCGATGGAGATCATTGCCTTCTTGACCGCCTCGTCGAAATCCGCACCCGACCGCAGATAGTCGTGATAGCGGCTGATGAGAAAGACGGCGTAATCCGTTCCCGCGCCGGCCATGATCGCACTCAGAAATATGATGGATTGGTTCGAGACGCCCGAGCCGGTCAGTTGCGAGTAGCCCGCCACCACCGCTTGTGCGATCACCAGGGACAGCCCGATCGTTACCAACGGCAGCAGCATGGTGACCGCACTGCGGTAGACCAATAGCAGAACGATGAGCACCAGAACGGCGATGGCCAGCTCGATCGGAAGCCGGTCCCGATCGCCAGCGATCGTGAGGTCGGCGACGGTCGCCGCAGGGCCGGTGAGGTTCGCCGTCAGGGGCGTTCCAGTGACGCCGTGTTTGACGATGTCGCCGATCTGGTTGAAAGCGGCGTAGGACCGCGGAGTGCCCAACTCGCCCGCAACCCCGACCGGCAGCACCCAAGCTTTGTGGTCTTCGCTGGTCACGACCGATCGCAGCGGCGGCGTGCTGACGAAATCCTGCAACATCAAGACATCGCGCGTGTCCGCGCGCAGCGCGTCCACCAGTTTGCGGTACGTGGCTTCGTCGGCGGGGCCAAGCCCCTTGTCGTCGGTCAGGACCACCAGCAGGAGGTTCTCCGAGCCCGATTCGTGAAACGCCTCCGTCATCTTTCGAGCGGTGACGTTCGATGGTGCGTCGCTGGGCAGGATCGCGATCGGATGCTTCTCGGCCATCNNCACCGGACCACAAAATCGGCTAGCCGTCGCATGTCGCCCCCGTCCCCGGCTCCACGCTACGCAACGCGTCCCCAGTGGCCGCTGTCGGCGACCCGCATGCACACGGACCTCATCGCTTCCACGTAGCGGGCAACCGATTTCTGGGCGACCGGATTATCGGGAAACATGATCGCCATTGCCGTGCCCTCCCCGTATCGGAAGACATAGATGGTCAGTTGATATGAATACCGGCCATCAGAGTAGATTCCGATATTATTCGCATAACCCAGGTCGGTCGCCGCAAGAACAGTGTTCAGCGGAGCGGCGCCTCCATGAAAGAAGTTCGACACCGGAAAATTCGGCTGTGGCCAGCTCAACCACGGCGCCAGTTCTAATACGCGGTAATACGGCACCTTCGCCATGCCCAGGCCTGAATCGAAAGAAGATTGTGCCGCCCACGCGGCATCGCCGAAAGAGGCTGCAGCTATTGGCACGGTGATCGGGATCAAGCCGGTGAACCAGCCCTGCGTCANNGATTCAAATCGCTTTGTCTGCTGTTCGTCCATCAGGAGCTCGGAGGTCAGGTGGCTGCTAATCGACTCCGACGGGTTACCCAGCGGGAGTGGGAATTCGGGAAAACCACCATTGTTGTTCTCGGCGAAGTCAATCCACGCGCGTATCTCAGGCGAATCTACGGTTAGTGTTGACGTGTACTCGCGTTCGCGGATACAGAAGTCGCCGAAGCTGCCGGCATCGGGAAGCGCAAGGGGTTCACCGCCTGCGTTCAACGCCGCATACATTCCGTTGGCCTCGAGCATCGTTGTGCCAATCAACGTCGCGTCCCCGTGGACATGATCCATCGCGGCAAAGAACGTGAACTGGCTCTCGCTTTGGACGATCCCGAAGGTGAAGCAGCCCCACTCCAGCGGATTCGGTATCGCTACTAGATGAGCGCGTATTTCGTCGACCGTCATGTGCCCATGATCGATTGGCGCGAATTCAACATCGGCGGGATCGCTGATTGAATGCCTGACGAACTCCCCGTCACCGGTGTGCTCGAACCAACTGCGGAAGGTGTCATGCCGACGCAGGTATCCGTTGAGGGCTTGATCCATGGCAGAAACATCGCACTGGCCCGGTACGTCACAGCTGGCGATGATTTGCCGGGAAAAGCTCAGCCCGGCGACCGTCCGTTCGTGATAGTTACGAAGATGTTGGCCCTGCATGTAGCTGACCGGCACAGAACTCACCGGCGCTTGTCGGGCCTTTTCGGCAGACGCGGTCGTCGGGTGCCAGGAGATCACTACGCCTGGGACCGGCGTCAAATCATCGAGCGCGCCGATCGTAATTTTCCCGATTCGCAATATTTTCCTCCCCGGTTGGACGGCTCCAATTCCGTCCGCTGGTAACGCCACCAAGATAACCCTCTCGGCATCGACCGACTCTGACATGCGCAAATACGCGTGCAACATCTCACCGGCGCGGCGACCGGAGGTGACCGACCGGCCTGTCTGGGCACTCGGCCGACAATCACATGTGGCGGACTCGGCGCAATGCGGCGCCGCGAAGCACCCAAACTTGGCATACTTGCTGTTGGAGGTGATTTGACTGCGCGACCGGGCCGGGAATGTGTACATTCGCCACGACGGTCGGTGGAGGCGGTACTCCGGGGGGAGTTCAGCCGGGTTTGGTGCTGGTGTGTGCGGCGAGCGGCCTAGGGTGTGGGAGGAAAACGGCATGGCAAATCCGTCGAGGGCCTGATGGAGCCGGCATCGGGGTTTGCGATTGTCGGCTACGCGGCGCGCTTTCCGGGTGCCGCGGACGCGGACGAATTCTGGCAGGTGCTGCGGGAAGGCCGGGATGCGGTATCGGAGGTGCCCGCGGACCGATGGGATGTCGACGAGTTCTACGACCCGGATCCCGACGCGCCCGGAAAGATTGTTTCCCGTCGGGCAGGGTTCGTCGATGACGTAACGGGGTTCGACGCGCCGTTTTTCGGTATGTCGACGCGCGAGGTGAGGATGTTGGACCCGCAGCATCGGATACTGCTGGAAACGGCGTGGCGGGCGGTGGAGCATTCCGGCACCGCTCCGACGGCTTTGGCGAACACCAACACCGGCGTGTTCATCGGTTTGGCCACGCACGACTACCTGGGAATGGCATCGGGCGAGCTGACTTACGCCGAGATCGAGGCCTATCTGGCAATCGGGACCTCGGCTTCCGCAGCAGCGGGTCGGATCAGCTACCGGTTAGGGCTGCAGGGCCCGGCGGTGTCCGTCGACACGGCGTGCAGCTCGTCGTTGGTGGCAATCCATCAGGCGTGCCAGGCGCTGCACTTGGGGGAGTGCGACCTCGCGTTGGCCGGCGGCGCGAACGTCCTGCTCAGCCCGGCGACCATGATCGCCTTTTCCCACGCGCACATGCTCGCGCCCGACGGCCGGTGCAAGACATTCGATGCGGCCGCGGACGGCTACGTGCGTGGGGAGGGTTGCGGCGTCATTGTCGTGAAGCGGCTTCAAGACGCCATCCGTGACGGTGACCGGATTCGGGCCGTGATCCGGGGCAGCGCGGTCAACCAGGATGGCGCCTCGGGTGGTTTGACNNCTTGAGGCGCATGGGACCGGAACATCGTTGGGTGATCCGATCGAGGCCCAGGCCGCAGGTGCGGTGTTCGGCGCGGGGCGCGAGGCGAGCCGGCCGCTGCTGATCGGCTCGGTCAAGACGAACATCGGACACCTGGAGGCAGCCGCCGGCATCGCGGGCGTGATCAAAGTCGTCATGTCGCTCGAGCACGAGTTATTGCCGCGGCACCTGCACTTTCACGATCCGTCGCCGCACATTCCCTGGGACCGGCTAGCGCTGGAGGTTGTGCAGGAGGCCACCGCTTGGGAACGCAACGCTCGGCCCCGTATTGCGGGAGTCAGTTCGTTCGGGTTCTCCGGGACGAACGCGCACGTCATCCTCGAAGAAGCGCCTGCTGAAGTAGCGCCTCCCGTAGGACAAGGCGCAGTGCCACCGGGCCCGGCCGACCAACCCGTGGACCGACGGTTCAGCCTACTTCCGCTATCGGCGCGCACGCCCGCCGCACTGATGCAGATCGCCGATCACTACCGCGGCTGGCTGGACGCGCACCCGGAGGCCACCTTGGCGGACGTGTGCTTGACCGCCGGGGTGGGGCGAGCGCACTTCGAGCACCGGGCCGCGCTGGTGGTCAATTCGAAAGAGTCCGCCAGTGAATTGCTCGGTGCGCTCGCGGACGACCGACCGGCACTCGGTCTGGTGCGTGGAGTGTCCGATGACACGCCGAAGACGGCGTGGCTGTTCACCGGTCAAGGCAGTCAGTACTCCGGCATGGCCCGCGAACTGTTCGACACCGAGCCGGTCTTCGCCGAGACACTGACCCGGTGTGCCGGGGCGGTCGCTGAAGTTCTCGAAAAGCCATTACTGGATGTTATTTTCGATGTGGACAGCGTGGATGGCGAAGAGACTTTGCGGCAGACCTCTTACGCCCAGCCCGCCTTGTTCGCGGTGGAGATGGGTCTGGCCCGCCTGTGGCAGTCATGGGGTTTCGATCCCGATGTCGTGCTGGGCCACAGCGTCGGCCAGTATTCGGCGGCCTGCGTGGCCGGCGTGTTCAGCCTCGAAGACGGAATGCTGCTGATGGCCGAGCGCGGCCGCCTTTTCGGCAGTCTGCCTGCTGGCGGCCGGATGGTGGCGGCGTTCGCCGCCCCCGAGCGCGTCGAGAGCCTCACCGACGAATTCCCAAATTTGTCGGTGGCCGCCTACAACGGTGCTAATACCGTGCTGGCGGGACCCGCGCAGGATCTAGAGCACGCGGTGGCCTGGTTGACAGCCGACGGTGTCCGGTGTGACTGGCTGGACACCAGCCACGCATTTCACTCGGCGCTGCTCGATCCGATCCTCGACGAATTCGAGTCCTATGCGGACCGTTTCAATTTCAGTTCGCCACAACGGGTTTTGGTGTGCAATCGCACCGGCGCCACGCTCGGCAGGAGCGTGAAAATTGACGGCGCCTATTGGCGTCGCCACGCGCGTCAGCCGGTCGAATTCGCGAAAAGTGTTCGCACGCTGGCCGATCTCGGTTGCAAGGTATTGCTGGAGGTCGGCCCGCAACCGGTGCTCACCGCCGCGGCCCTGCGGGCATGGCCTGACGCGGCCACCGCACCGCGGCCGATCGCGTCGCTGCGTCGAAACACCACCGACCACCGGCAGATCACCGAGGCCCTTGCCGACGCGTACGTCCTAGGCCACCTGCCCGAATTCGCCGCTGTCGGCCAGGGGCCGGCGCGAAAGCTCGACCTCCCGACCTATCCGTTCCAGCATCGCCAGTACTGGTATCGCGACAAACGGCTCCGGCCCAGCCGAGCCGCGAAGAGCGAAGCGGTCCGGCTGCTCGAGGACGGCCGGATCGAAGAACTCGCCGCGCTTCTCGACGGTGCGAGCGGCGACCTTCAGACCGTTGATGTGCTGACCAGGTTCGCCGCACAACACAACCAACACAGCAAAACCGATTCGATCTCGGACGCGCTCTATGAGGTTCGCTGGGAGAAATTCACCGCCAGCGTCTCAGCTGCGCAAGCCGGCGAGGGATCTGCCTGGATCGTCATCGGCGATGATCCCGATGCGGTTCAGCCGTTGGTCGACGCGCTGACCGCAAATGGGCACCAGCATCGCATTCTCGGTTTGCCGGTGTCCGATGCGGACGAGGCGCAGCTCGAGATCGCGCTGCGCGCAGCGGCGGTGGACGAACCGACGCTACATATCGTGCATGTCGCCGCCCTCGACTCCAACGCCGCACCTCCGACGCAGTCGCTGTTGCGGATGCAACACCGAGTCCTGGGCGGAACACGGCGACTCTTCCGCGCCGCGGCCGCCGCGGAACTGCGCAGCCCCATCTGGTTGGTAACCCGCGGGGCGCAACGAGTCGCTGACACGGACACCGTGTCACCGGATCAGAGTTGCCTATGGGGATTCGGTCGTGCCGCCTCGCTGGAGCATCCGCAAGTGTGGGGCGGACTGGCGGATCTGCCTGCGGGAACCGCCTTGAAGGACGGGGCGGACGGGGTCGACGGGGTATGGTCGCGGTTCATCGAAATGGCGGCGGCACCGCGCGACTCGACCGTTCGGGAAGACCAAGTCGCACTACGTGATCAAGCGGTCTATGTTCCCCGGCTGGTTCGACGGAAAGCGTCGCCGAGCGCGACACCGCTGGCGCTACGTGCTGACGCGACGTATCTGGTCACCGGAGGGCTGGGTGCGATCGGACTGGAAATCGCCGGATACCTGGCCGCACAGGGCGCCCGGCATCTGGTGCTGACCGGCCGTCGCTCGCCCAGCGATGCTGCGCAACGACGCATCGATGCGTTACACGAACAGCACGGCTGCGAATTCCGATTCGTCGCGGCCGATGTCGCCGATGCGCACGACGTCGCTCGCCTGCTGGCCACCGTGCAGGCCGAGCTGCCGTCCTTGGCCGGCATCGTCCATGCCGCAGGCGAGATCGGTACCACTCCGCTGCGCACCCTCGACGATGCCGAAGTGGATCGTGTTTTCGCCGGGAAGGTCTGGGGCGCATGGCATTTAAGCGAAGTTGCAGCTGACCTGCAACTGGACTTCTTCGTCAGCACCTCGTCGATCGCCTCAGTATGGGGTGGATTCGGCCAGGCCGCCTACGGCGCGGCTAACGCGTTCCTCGACGGGCTGGCCTGGCGATTGCGCGAGCAGGGTGTCGCTGGGATCAGCGTTAATTTCGGTCCGTGGATGGCGGGGTCGGCGGGCATGGCCGACGCGGAAGCTCGTGCGCGACTGGATCAGCGCGGGGTCCAGACATTGTCACCTGCTGATGCACTGGCGGGTATGGCCGATCTCATGGCGGCTTGTTCTGCGCACGGCCCCGCACAAGGCCCCGTACAAGGCATTGTGGCCCGGATCGACTGGGCCCGCTTCCTGCCGCTCTACGAGCAAGCGGGGAGGCGGTCGTTCTTGGCGGAGTTGGCGCGTGAGGTGCCTACCCAGCTGACGGGGATGGCGCCATCCGCAGCTCTGTCCGGTAAGACCCAGCTGGTAGAGCGGCTCACCAACGCTCCGGTACAGCAGCGCAAGAAAATTTTGACGGATAACCTGCGCGACGCGGTGGCGGAGGTAACGCGCGTCGATGCCGCGGAGATCCGCGAGGACGCCGGATTCTTTGATCTCGGCATGGATTCGCTGATGGCCATGGAACTGCGGGGCCGCATCGAGCAAGCAGTGGGCCAGGAGATACCGGCGACCCTGGCGATGGATTACCCACGCCTGACCGACGTGGTGGACTACCTGCTTGGTGACGTGCTCGGGCTCAGCGAGCAGGCTTCTTCTAGTTCGGGAGCCAAGTCCGGACCTCAGCTGACCCCCCTGGCAAATGGGCGTACGGACGAGCCGATCGCGATCGTCGCGGTGGCGTGCCGTTTCCCCGGCGCGCCCGATCCCGAAGCTTTCTGGGAGGTGTTGTCGGGCGGTGTCAATGCGATCCGGGAAATCCCGGAGGACCGGTTCGACATCGACGAGTTCTACGACCCGGATCCAGCGACTCGGGGCAAGATCTACAGCCGCTATGGCGGATACCTCGACGGCATCGACGGATTCGATCCCGAATTCTTCGGCATCTCACCGCGCGAGGCTGTTTGGATCGATCCACAGCAGCGACTCGTGCTGGAAACTGCCTGGGAGGGCTTGGAACGTGCCGGGTATTCCCCGGCGGCGTTGCGCGGCAGCCGAAGCGGCATCTTCGTGGGCGTGGGCGTCAATGAGTACTCGCATCTGCTTTCGGCCGACTCGGTCGACAACATCGAGCCCCACTTCATCACCGGCAATGCGCTCAATGCCATTTCCGGTCGGGTCGCCTTCGCGCTTGGACTGGAAGGGCCGGCGGTGGCGGTCGACACCGCGTGCAGCTCGTCGCTGGTGGCCGTCCACCAGGCCTGCCAGGCATTGCATTCCGGTGACTGCGATTTGGCGTTGGCCGGTGGGGTAAACGTCTTGCTGAGTCCGGTATCCATCATCGCCGCCTCGCGCGCCAGGATGCTTTCCCCCGACGGGCGATGCAAGACCTTCGACGCGGGCGCCGACGGCTATGTGCGCAGCGAAGGTTGCGGGATTCTGGTGCTCAAGAGGCTGAGCGACGCGCAGCGCGACGGCGATCGGGTTTGCGCGGTCATCCCGAGCAGCGCGGTCAATCAAGACGGCGCTTCCAGTGGTTTGACAGTCCCCAATGGTGGCGCCCAGCAACGGCTTATCGCGATGGCGCTGACTCGCGCCGGTCTCGTCGGCGGGGACGTCGACTACCTTGAGGCGCACGGGACGGGTACCCCGCTGGGTGATCCCATCGAGGTGCAGGCAGCCGGGGCCGTCTACGGTGCCGGTCGTGACGCGGACCGGCCGTTGCTGATCGGATCGGTGAAGACCAACGTCGGACACCTCGAGTCGGCGTCAGGGGCCGCCGGTCTGATCAAGGTCGTGTTGTCGCTCCAGCACTCAGTGCTGCCACAGAGCCTGCACTTTGAGACACCGTCGCCGCATATCCCGTGGGCTTCGCTTCCGGTGCGGGTCGTGGACAAAGCGATGCCCTGGCGGGCCAACGGCAAGCCGCGGCGCGCTGGCGTGAGTTCCTTCGGATTCACCGGCACGAACGCACATGTGCTGAT
>PLSK01000138.1 GCA_003165155.1 Mycobacterium sp.
GGGCTTGAACGGGTTGACCGCGAACCCGTTTCTGGGCGTTTGGCAAAGCAGAAATAGCTTGGGTTAGCCAGCGTATGCAGGTCAGGCATGTTGACGCTGCTGGCGGCTAAAGACGTCTACCGAAGCTACTGCGGACGCACTGCGGACGCCAAGCCAAAGAGACCGCGCTGGGCTGTACAAGGCGCGAAGCGTGGCTGCGAGATGGTCCTCCGCCCATTCGACTCGGCCTCTTCGTCCCGAACGATCTCGACCAGGGTATTTGGGAATCAACGGTTAGAAACGGCGGATCGTCGAAGTTGGTCAAAAGCTCGGTTGAAATGCGGCTTCAAAGCCAAACATCAACCAGTTAGCTTGGCGCACCCACCTTGTTCGCCGGTTTCCCACCTAACCAGCCATGGGCTTGCCATTGTCCAGCGATGAGCTGCGACGGCACCGGACCGAGCAAGGCCTCAATCGACTGCGCTTCGTAGGTCAACATGAGCGCCAGCAGCGTGCTCAGGTGGGGGTCCGGGTACTGCTTCTTCTCCAAAGCCGACAGGGCATTCCTAGTAATCCCCGCCTTCGCTGCCGCCTGTTCCTGCGTGAGATCAGCAGCCTCCCGCCGCCGCTTGAGGGCCATCCCGACGTGCACAGTCGACTGGTCATCAGCTACTAACCGCAGCCGTTTGCTAGATATTGACATCGCGGCGTGTCTACGTGCTAATTAACTCGTATGGCGGGACAATGACGTGCATGCTGCACTCCTCGGATGACAAGCTAACAATGCATAGTACACCGTGCATTGTTGAGTGCACAGCGGTCCAGATGCATCGGAGGAAGGCTGGAATTGCGGCGACAAGATTCAGCTTTTCCGACTACCATCGGCTTCGTAAACGGAGTGAGGCGCCCCTTGGCCGCAAAGCTGACATTCCGGGCGAGCTACTCCGCGGAGAGCCGACCCGTCGTCACGACGAGCGTGGCCTCTTGGGTGTGCAGCAGCTCGCGCTTCACCGTTGCCTCTCGTCTGTGTTGTCGGGATCTCGTGCTATGACTGCCTCGTCCGATGATCCATCCAGGGGGCGAGATCAATGAGTACGAACATGCGCCAAGCCACAACAACTAGAGGAGTCGCGATGATGGGTAACAGCGCTCTCGATGATGCCGTGGATCAGCAGATGCGTATGGCAACAGCCGGTCTCGCCGCTTCCGATGCAGTGATAACCATGGGGCGGGCGCTGCGTGGTGCGCAATTGCGTGACGACGAAGTCGGCGCCCTCCGAGGCCTGGCTGACGGGTTCATTCAAGAGGCAGAACGACTGCGTGACCGCAGGCCTCGAGCAAGAACAGAGGCCGGCGGATACGTCCGCTCCGCACACGCTTTGGCGGGCGCAACGTTGATCGCGGACCCGACGCATATTCACTCCCTCGAAGAACACGACAGTCTCGACAAGGACAGCGCGATACAACTTTTCGAACTCCTCGGTGAAACTCTAAATGCGGTAGCCGAAGGCGATGAATTCGATCAGGATAGAGCGCAAACTGTAAAAACCATTTTACGAGACCTGTCGAGCGCGATCCAAGCCCGCCTCACCACTTCTGGTGAATCATCATCGTTTCCCGATTAGCTGCGCGACAGGGAATTGCTAAACATTGACCACCCCGACTCGCGTGCGGGTCTTAGGCGATGCACTAACGCATCGCCTCAAATGGTTTGGAGCGAAGATAGAGCGGGTGCACCTCGAGTCGCCCAAACGCATGCATGGTCACGCCCGCATGTTTACTCTTTTTCAGAGTTATGTAGATCAAGTCACACAAGATGTCGCGGACCATATAGCTGACCCTTTCACCGATCCCGATGACTTGGTACCTAAGCTTCGCTTACTTCTGACACAATTCAAGGCAATTCACCGCGCTTTCGATGAATTATTCTCTCGTGATAGTCGAGAAGTAACGCAGGCATTGTCTTATTTTGTCAATGAGGCGTGCGTCCAGTGGGAATTACCCTCTGTTGACATAGCCATCACTGTCGGAGGCCCAGGCAACTTCGTCACCAGAAGTACGCCTTTCTGGGCGACCATGTTTTCTAGCGCTTCAAACGCCTCTCGAGAAATATTATCGATCGCCATTCCCGAGCACGAGGGGACGATGACTAAATGGGTTCCAATTGTACTGGGCCATGAGCTTGCACACCATCTAATCATCCATCATCAAGTTCCAGGGTTAGCAGACATTGAGTCGCGCATTCACGACCGGCTAATGATGACGCGCCAACAGGCGGCTGATTCCGAAAATCCAGGGTCGTTTGCCGATGAATGGTGGACTGATGAAATAGCTCACGCTTGGATTGAGGAACTGGTTTGTGATGCATATTCGGTGGCACTATTTGGGCCCGCGGCAGTAGCAGCCGGACTCGAGTTCCTTACTTCACTCGGCGATCCAACGAAGGCGACAAATACGCATCCACCGACGTGCTTCAGAGCCACCCTAATGAAGGAATGGCTCGAACCGAATATTCCAGCTGGCGACCAGCCAGTGCTGGCAGCGCTACAAACAAACCTTGCGAGTGAACAACCATTCGCCAAGGCTGTTGAACTTTGCGAAGCCATCAGAGCAGAAACTCTTCCTATCAAAGATGCTGTAAATGCCTGGTCGAAGGTTCGTCTGTATGATGCCGCGGCGCGCCAGGAGAAAATTGAAAAACTTTCAGACTTGCTCGCCCGAGGCATACCGGGTGCCTTCACCACCGGAGCAGACTACGACATCGTCGATATCGTGAATTCTTGCTGGCGTGCGGGCAGCCAAGCGACGAGATACCCTACGGATAAACTAGCGTCCAAAGCTGTCGATGATTTGTATTTCGTGCAATCTTGGCAGGCAGCGGGTGGCGACGTGGCATCGCATTCTCCGAGTGACCCATCCGAAGCTTACCTTGGCGTTCTGACCAAGGCGAATTTCTTTCAACGCGTGAATAGTGGCCGGATTGATGAGCTCGCCATGACGCCATTGCTCCCCGGCGCGCTGGGCCCCGCTAGTGTCGACTTACGCTTAAGTAACCGATTTATAGTTTTCGAGCAGACCTCAAATGCAGCCTTTGATGCTCTTCAGGCAGAACAAGATCCGAGGCGGATGCAGTCGAAAGTTCAGAAGAGCTGGGGAGACCCATTCTATCTTCACCCAGGACAGCTCGTGCTAGCGGCAACACTCGAGTACATCGTCATGCCTGACGATCTCTGCGCGCAGGTTGTAACGCGGTCATCCTATGGTCGATTAGGTTTGCTCAGTGCTACCGCAGTTCAAGTCCATCCTGCATATAAAGGCTGCCTTACGCTCGAGCTTGTCAACCTCGGATCTATGCCAATCGCAATAACACCGGGTCAAAGAGTGGCCCAGTTGATGATCTTCCCAGTAGCAACGGCCTATGCTAGCGACGAAGCCGATAGTCGGAAGTATAACTGTCCAACCGGCCCGGAGTTTTCAAAGATCAAGGATGATACCGAGCTCGGCACATTGCGAAACATGCGCAAGCATTTCGACACTAGCGATTCGCCAACAGCAGAATCAATGGAAGGGACGAAATAGATGCCGGACTTCAAAGCTCTGTTAGATAGCGACGAGTCGGATCTTTATCAGCAGCTCGGCTGGGCAGTCGAAAAAGCGGCGGCGAGCGACGATGAGGCCGAGCAGGCTGGACGGTCGTTCTTCGAGGCACGGATAGCAGGTTTTGCGGGCGCCGTCTGTGGCAACGGTGCGATTAGCAAGCTGCGGCGCGACGGTGCTGATGCTGTAACTCTCGCGGGTGCGATTGCCGATGTGTTGTTGGCTTTAGGGGGAATTCCCGGCGTCGCTACCGTCGCCGTATTACTTGTCAAGTACGGACTGAATAAGCTGTGCGGGCCACTTCCGCCCTAATGCGACGCTTGATCGTATCCGCGCATGCCGTTTGGCATAAGTCGGGTCCGCGCGCATTCTGGCAACTGTCAGACCCGCGGTGCACACTAAAAACACCGGGGCCTACAGCGTGCCACTCAGCGGGTTATCCCCTGGCTGTACCTGCTCAACCAGTTCTCTTAGGGCATCATTTGCGTCGCCCGGATAGCCATCTGTAACGAATGCCCAGCGACCTCGTACGGATCCTTCTGACACGATCGGCACATCTTTATCCGTCCGGCCGTAAGTCCATCCGACGAGATAACCCTCCTCATCAACGTAAGATGCGCGATGAAATGTGGTAAACGGCATCGCGGGTCGGCTATGCCCCGTCGGTTCACGCATGTTCTGGACCTCGATTTTTACCACCGCAGATTCTCCGGGTCCGAGCACAAATGGATCAGCGTCCAAAACGCCAACTGGCTGACCTTGGCCGGCACTGACCGTTGCGCTTTGTGCCCACCTTATTCTCCACGCGCTTCCGTCGCTCGGAATGTAGGCAACTAATGGTGAGCCAATCTGTACCTCGTAAATGGGAGCGTACCCGTTGTTTTCGAGCTGGATCGCGTATATCGAGGGTTTGGAAACACTTTCTAGGATTCGCATCTCAACCGATGTCGTGTGATAACGATTATTTACGAACCTAATATTTCTGGCTCTGCGTAATGCGCGCGCTCTAGATTCCGCCCTCGCTTCGTCTTCTTTCCGATTTTGTCGACGGTTGCCGTGGATTGCTATGCCAACAGCCGCGACGGCTGCAGAAATTGATCCGACACCCCCGAGCCATCCTCCTACATCGCCGTAGTGCACATGATAATCACGACCGTAGAAATCAATCACTAATGCAGTCAGGGCCATAATGATTCCCGAACACGCTAGGCCAAACGCCAACCAAAGCCGAGTCGTCATGAGGCCCCACGATAGCGGGGCAGCGCTACACCGCTGTCGCTGTCGACGTATCGCGCTGGTGGCTGGTTGCCGCGAGCGCCGAGCTGCGCTGGGTTCCCACCGCAGCGGCAGGGCACACAGCGGCTCCGGCACGCCATCACGGTCATCGGTGATCACGGATCTAGATGGGTATGGCTGTGATACGCCGGTTGGCGAAGGTTGTGGTGTATGCGCTGCTGCGGTATTTCGCTTTGAATGTTGTGACGCCAGGTGTGAGGTTGTAGAGCATCAGTGGAATGCCGACCGAGCTAACGCCAATCGCGCCAGCCGAGCCAGGGACGTAGACCTCGCAATAGATACTCTCCGCGTCGGATGCGGCTTGAGTGTTGGCTCCCGACATGGTGAACGACATGTATGCGCCGCCGCCGTCGTAGGTGGTGGTGAGTAGTCCGCTGAGCCACACCTCGCACATGCCACTTGATCCGATAGTGACGGTGACGGTGTCGGTGGTGGTGGTGAGATCGGTGTAGGTGGTAGAGCTGGTGGATTCGCTCGTGGAGACCAGAGCGGTCGAGGGTGGACCGGCAGGGAATATCTGATCCTGCATACCCCACCAAGATAGGTTTGGCGGCGCCGCGGATGGCTGGCTAGAACCCATTGCGCCTAGGAAGCCGGTCCACCGATTACCGGAACCGTACAAGGTCGCCAGGGCGGTGTCCTGAATGTAGTACTGCGCGTATCCGCTGGCGGAAGGGTTAATGATTTGCGGGACACCATTTATCAGAACCTGAAACCACGGTGCGCCATTAAGGGTGGGGATAGTAATAGCTCCGGTGCCAACTAAATTTGCTGTCAATGCAGTCGGGGTGTTGGATTCACTGAACTTTCCCCCGAATGAAATAACGTATATGGTGTTCGATCCCACCCCGGCAGACGCCGTGACGGTCACATTTGATCCGATCAGGCTGAGCGCTTGCAATGCGGATCGAACTGTCGCCGCGCTGGCCCCGGCAGCTATCGTGGAAGTGGTCTGGGTGACCCCCTGGGCGCTCGTATAACTCAGCGTGATACGCGTATTGGTCTGTATGGTCTGAATGAGGGTCGGCCAGATTCCGCACTGCAAGGCGTACGTTGCTCCCGGCACGTACGCCAACGTGAAGCTAGATCCGAGCGCCCCTGTGGTAGAAGAGTTTTTGTAGTTAATCTGGCCGGTTAATTCGGTTGCAGTGTCGTATTCGAGTTGCAGCCCGACGTACTCGGTCGGTGATGACGCAGAATTAGCGCGGCCCAGTAGCCAGAGATCCTCACCAGCCGCGATAGATCCGTTCAGGATCGCGGATACGAGCTGATAGTCAGTGCCGGTCGGCTCGACGTCGTACATTTCGTACTGTGTAACGGCGCTGGAATTTCCCCCAGCCCAAACCAATTCGCCGTTGCTGATCGTCCAAACACCCGTTCCAGATCCCACTGTGGTGGTCGTGAACTGGGGCGGAGGAGTGGACGAGTTCAGGTAGAGGGCGAAGTTCACTGCCGCGCTGACCAGCCCGAGGTTCGCAGCGGGCTGCTGCAACTGTGCCACTGACGAGCCCGTCGCAATGATGTTGGTCGAGTGCGCTGCTGCACCCGTCGCGACATCCGAAGCCGACGCAGCAGCCGATGAGCCGCCCGTGAGAGCATTGAACAATCCGGTAAACGCATTCGTCAGTTGGGTTTTCACCGCCGTCTCCGCTGTCGCTAAAGGGGTTGTTACCGCGTTCGTGACATCGGTGACGATGCTGGACACGTCCTGACCCAAACTGGTACTTGCACCACCCAAGACGCTCGACACCTGCGACTCCGCAACGGACACCGCCGAATTCAACTCCCCAACGATATTGGCGCCCGGGATCTCTTCGAGGTAGCCCTTGACCTGAGTTGCGGTGTGGCTAGTTCCCGTCTGGCCTAACGCGTTTGCGATAGCGTCGAGGACTTGCTGGATAAACTCCTCAGCGTCCGTGATGCCGCTGGCAACATCCCCCATCGCCGTTTGGAGCGCGGCCACATCACTGCCGGAGGCACCCAAGCCCGTGAGCATGGCGGTGATAACCCCACCGGGGTCTTTCCCGAACGCCTGCAACGCCGCAAAAGGCTTAACCCCAAGAATCGACACGTTCAACAGGGCCAACGCAATCCATTGTTCGATCCCCGTGAGGATCTGCTGGCCCTG
>PLSK01000315.1 GCA_003165155.1 Mycobacterium sp.
GCCGCCGGTGCCCCCGGTGCCGCCGGCGCCCCCTTGGCCGCCGGCCAGCCCGCGGTTGGCGCTGTTGTCGGTGCCAGTCCAGCCTTGGCCGCCGATGCCGCCCACACCGCCAATGCCGCCCTGCCCACCGGCACCTTGCTGACCGCCTCCGCCGGAGCCGGCCTGCCCGCCGGCCCCGCCCGTGCCGCCGTCACCGCCGGCCGCGCCCTGGGTGCCGGTGTCGCCGACACCGCCTTGACCGCCGGTGCCGCCGGTGCCCCCGGTGCCGCCGCTGCCGGCGGAACCCGAGGCCGCCTGCCCGCCCAAGCCGTTGCCGCCGAGGCCGGCGTTGCCGCCGGTGCCCCCAACCCCGCCGCCGCCGCCCTGGCCTCCGGCAACCCCGATGTTTGCGCTGTTATCGGCACCCACGCCACCGGTGCCACCCTGGCCCCCGACCCCGCCGCTGCCGCCCTGGCCGCCGGCGCCCTGGGCCCCGGCATGGCCGAACAATGCCGACCCTTGGCCACCGGCCCCACCCATGCCGCCGGTGCCGCCGTTCCCGCCGGCACCGCCAGCCGCGCCGGTGGTGGCAGCCACCCCGGCCCCGCCGGTACCGCCAGTGCCGCCTTCGCCGCCGGAACCGCCGTTACCGCGCAACAGTCCGCCGTTGCCACCGGCGCCGCCGTTGCCGCCAACGGAGCTCGCGGCGCCCGTGGCGCCGGCGCCCCCTGCGCCGCCGTTGCCGCCGTTGCCGCCGCTGCCGAACAATCCGGCGCTACCGCCGTTGCCGCCGGACTTCCCCGGGGCGCCGGACCCACCGGTGCCGCCGTTGCCGAACAAAAGTCCGCCGTTGCCGCCGTTTTGCCCACTCCCCGGCGCCCTGTTGGTGCCGTTGCCAATCAGCGGGCGACCCAGCAACGCCTCGGTTGGCGCGTTGACCGCGCTCAGCGCGTCGTTCTGCACGGTCTGCAACAGCGAGGCGTTGGCCGCCTCGGCGTCCGCATATGCAATCCCTGCTCTGCTCAAAGCCTGTAGGAACTGCTGGTGGAAGGTCGCCGCTTGGGCGGTTAGCGCCTGATAGGCCCGGGCGTAGCCGGAAAACAGCGAGGCGATCACCACCGACACTTCGTCACCGGCCGCGGGTAGCACCGCGGTGGTCGGAGCCGCGGCCACGCTGGCCTCGCTGATCCTGGAGGCGATACCGGCCAGATCCGAAGCGGCCGAAGCCATCAGCTCCGGTGCTGCGATGACGAACGGCATCCGCACCTCCCGCTAAGTCGCGGCAGCCCAGAGGGTTACCGCTGCGCCGTCGAACGCTAGGGATAGCGATTAAGACCAGTTCATCGTAAGGCCGCGAAGTCTGGGTCCATAGGGTTTTGGCCGGCGGTCTTCGCGGCAAGTTGGGCTCTGGAAGGTCGCCGTGACAGCTCAGACAGCTCCGCGCACCCAAAATGGCCGCCCGCGCCGATGGTGTAGAACGATTTCATGAGCCTGCGGGTCGTACGCGTCATTCAGTGGGCAACCGGGTCGGTCGGCGTGGCGGCGATCAAAGGTGTGTTGGAACATCCCGAACTCGAACTCGTTGGCTGTTGGGTACATTCCGACGCCAAAAACGGAAAAGACGTCGGCGACATCATCGGGACATCACCGCTTGGGGTGACGGCGACCAACAGCATCGAGGAAGTGCTCGCGCTCGACGCGGACGCGGTGATCTACGCACCCTTAATGCCCAACGTCGAGGAAGTCGCCGCGCTGCTGCGCTCGGGTAAGAACGTCGTCACCCCGGTCGGCTGGTTCTATCCGGGCGAAAAGGAAGCCGGGCCGCTGGAAGCTGCCGCGCGGGCCGGCAATGCGACCCTGCATGGTGCGGGAATCGGACCCGGTGCCGCGACAGAGCTGTTCCCGCTGCTGCTATCGGTGATGTCCACGGGTGTGACTTTCGTTCGCGCCGAAGAGTTTTCCGATCTTCGTACCTACGCTGCGCCGGACGTCCTGCGCTATGTGATGGGTTTCGGCGGGACACCGGACAGCGCGTTGACCGGGCCCATGCAGAAGCTGCTCGACGGCGGCTTCCGCCAGTCGGTCCGGCTGTGCGTCGACCGGTTGGGCTTTGCCGCTGATCCGGAGATCCGCTCGACGCAGGAGATCGCGGTCGCGACCGCCCCGATCGACTCGCCCATCGGTGCGATCGAACCCGGGCAGGTCGCCGGGCGTCGCTTCCACTGGGAGGCGCTGGTCGGTGACACCGTAGTGGTGCGGGTGACGGTGAACTGGTTGATGGGCGAGGAAAACCTCGATCCGCCTTGGTCGTTCGGGTCGGCGGGGGAGCGCTACGAGATTGAGGTGCGCGGAAACCCCGACACATTCGTGACGATCAAGGGGTGGCAGCCCGAGACCGTCGAAGCGGGGCTGCAGAGCAACCCGGGGATCGTCGCCACTGCGGCGCATTGCGTGAATGCGGTCCCCGCGACGTGTGCCGCGCCGGCGGGCATTCAAAGCTTCTTCGATCTGCCGCTCATCACCGGCCGGGCCGCGCCAAGCTTGAGTGTGGAAGGCTGAAAGTCCATGGCACAGTCGCTCGCCGTCGAAGAATCGCTGGTCATCGCCGTCCCGGTGGAGGACGCCTTCCGCCGCACGCTGCCGATGCCGCTTCCAGACCTCTTCAAGCGCTGGCACGGGCCGATCCCGCCGATCAAGGAAGTGCGCGACCAGACCGGAGCGTGGGACACCGCGGGCCAGACCCGTACCGTGCTGCTGGCCGGCGGCGGCGGCATGCGTGAAGAGCTGACCAGCGTCGACCCCCCGCGATCGTTCGGCTACCTGCTGACCCAGGTCAGGGGCCCCATGACGCTGCTGGTCGACCATGTCGCGGGCGAATGGATCTTCACACCGGACGGGGATGGGACCGAGGTCACCTGGCGCTGGACCATCCACCGCAAGTCGATACTGACGGCATGGGCATTGCCGGTGTTCGCCCGGATCTGGAAGGGCTACGCCCGCCTGGCGTTGCGCGACCTGGCCGACGCGCTGACGGGCTGACTTCGCTACCGTCGACAACATGTGTCGACTCTTTGGCTTGCACGCAGGGGCCGCGGTTGTTCCCGCGACGTTTTGGCTGCTCGACGCCCCGGACAGCCTGTCCGAGCAAAGCAGGAGGAACCCCGACGGTACGGGCTTGGGCCTCTTCGACGAGCACGGCCAGCCCCAGCTTCACAAAGAGCCGATGGCGGCGTGGCAGGATGCGCAGTTCGCCACCGAAGCCCACCACCTGACCGGCACGACCTTCATCGCCCATGTTCGCTATGCGACGACCGGGGCGCTCGACGTGCATAACACCCACCCCTTTTTGCAGGACGGCCGGATCTTCGCGCACAACGGCGTGGTCGAAGGGCTGGACGCCATCGACGCGCGACTGCGCGAAATCGGCACGGCTGAACTGGTTTTGGGCCAGACAGATTCCGAGCGGGTATTCGCTTTGATCACCGGCTCGGTCCGCGCCCGCGGGGATTCTCCAGCCGATATCACCGCCGGTTTCGTCGACGCCATGAATTGGCTGGCGGCGAATGTACCGATCTACGCGGCCAACATTCTGCTCTGCACGGCTACCGATATGTGGGCGCTGCGTTACCCCGAGTCCAATGAGCTCTACGTCTTGGACCGGTCCCACGGCCATCGAAGGGCCGACCCGCACTCCGGATTTAATCTGCGCACCAAGCGAATCCACGCGACGTCAGAGCAGCTGGAGTCCCGCCCGTCGGTCGTGTTTGCCACCGAACGGATGGACAACGACCCGAGCTGGTCCCTGCTCGACTCGGGGGAGTTGGTCCACGTCGACGCCCAGTTGCAGATCACCCGCAGTGTCGTGCTGCCCGAGCCGCCCACGCACTTGATCCGTCAGCAGGACTTGAGCGCGCACGCCCAACAGGCGCAGCATACTTCGGCGTGAGGCCCGCATGACTACCAAACGCGCGTTGGTGCTCGCAGGCGGAGGATTGGCGGGAATCGCTTGGGAAACAGGTGTTTTGCTTGGAATCGCTGATGAGTCACCGGTGGCGGCTCGGCTGCTGCTTGACTCGGATGTGTTGGTTGGGACGTCGGCGGGCTCGGCTGTCGTCGCACAGATCAGCGGTGACACCACGCTCGACGCGCTGTTCGACCGGCAACTGGCCGAGACCTCGGCTGAGCTTGACCCCGGAGTCGATATCGAAGGCATCGCCGAGCTTTTCCTAACTGCCTTACGGGAACCGTACGTTGAGACGCCGGATAAAACGCGGCAGCAGATGCGGCGCATCGGCGCGGTGGCCGCCGGCACCGAAACGGTCCCAGAAGCCGTCCGCCGTCAGGTAATTGCGCAACGCCTGCCGTCGCACGAGTGGCCCGAGCGGGCGCTGCGGGTTACCGCGATCGACATAGCCACCGGCGAACTGGTGGTCTTCGATGGGGAATCAGGTGTCGGGCTCGTCGACGCGGTGGCGGCCAGCTGCGCGGTGCCGGGGGCATGGCCGCCGGTGACAATCGCGGGCCGACGCTACATGGACGGTGGGGTTGCCGGCTCGGTCAACCTCGACGTTGCCCGCGACTGCGACGCGGCCGTGGTCCTGGTGCCCGCCGGTGCGGATGCACCGGCACCGTTCGGCGCCGGGCCGGCCGCCGAGATCGCGGCATTCGCCGGCTCGACGTTCACCCTGTTCGCCGACGGCGACTCGTTGGCGGCTTTCGGGCCCAATGCGCTGGATCCGCGCTGCCGCAAGCCGTCTGCCCTTGCCGGACGCGCGCAGGGGCGCCGTGACGCGGCGGCGGTCGCACGGTTCCTGGGTGTCTAGATCAACTCTCGATCGCGGGCGGCCCGGACTGATCCGCCTCTATCGCGAGGGCGTCTAGGGCCTGGTTGGCCAGCGCCCTGCCGGCGTCGATCACTTCAGCCGCCCGGTGAAATTCCAGGCTCCGGCACGTTGAACGCGGCACCTCGATCAGCAGACCGGGCGGGTAGGTTGCCAGCGTATGGCGGGCCAGCGCGGACTGCGCGATCTCGATGGTCCGGTTCATCACCTCGAAACTGCCCAATTTCCTGGGAACTTCGAGCGGAATCTCGAGCGAAACTGCCTCGGCCTCGTCGGCGTCATCTTCGAGATCTTCGGCGTCTTCGCCGTCCGCACCAAATCGGCTCAGCACCGCTCGGGCGGTCGGCCGGTCCAGCAGCGCAGACGTGCTGCGCAGCATGCGGTTCAACCACTCCACGGTCACACCAGGCTCCGCCTCGCGGTTGTCGATTACCTCACTGCCGTTGAGGCTCACGGCGATTGTCAGGTCTGCGTTGACCGCTGAGAGCGGCGCCATCGGTACCGGGTCCAAGATCCCGCCGTCGGCGAGCAGGCGTCCGCCGACTTCATGCGGGGTGATCACCCCGGGTATCGCGATGGACGCCCGGATGGCCTCGTCGAGAGGGCCGTGCTGAAACCACACCGACTTGCCGGTCAACAGGTCGGTCGCCACCGCGGTGTATGGGATGGGCAGCTCCTCGATGGTGACCGGGCCGAGGATGTCGCGCACCGCGTCCAGGATCTTTCCGGCCCGCAGCACCCCGGCGGCGCTGATGGACGGATCCAGCAACCGCAGAATGGTGCGCTGCGTCAATGATTTCGCCCAGTCGGCGAACTCGTCGAGTCGCCCGGCGGCCTGCAGACCCCCCACTACGGCCCCCATTGACGAGCCGGAGATCCCCACGATGTCGTAACCGCGCTCCCGCAGCGTTTCGATGACGCCGATATGGGCGTAGCCCCGGGCGCCGCCGCTACCGAGGGCCAGTGCCACCCGAGTGGGTGATGACCCGTGCGAGCGCGCTGCTACATCGCGGGGCATCTGTTTATCTTTGCGCCGCAGAATGGACCGTCAAGTGGCCGGGTCGATAATTTCGTGCACCCGTGATCTCAATTACTCAGGCGGTCGAAGCGGAGGAGGCCGAACGCTACCCGCATTCTTCGTTGGCGGCGGCACGCGCCGCGGTGATCACGGCCGCCTGCCGGGCCAGGGTGAGGTCCGCCCATCGGACGTTCCAGCTGCCCGCCGTACCCGATGGCGATGCCTGAACCATCGCCAGATACGGCTCGAATACCGAGCCACCGGCCTTGGGCTGGGCTTCCATCCATAGTTTTGCAGCGTGACAGGCCTGGAAGTACTCCTCCTCGGTCGAATTCGCGGGGACATCGACCCTGGTCGTCACGCCGGCGGGGGAGAGTTCGATGGCGCCGGGCGGCGCTGAGCCAGGGCTGCTGCGGGCTGTCGAGGACGGTGCTGACGAGGACGTCGGCTTGCCGCTGCCGGCGTCATGCGAACAGCCCACGGCCCCGGACAAACCGATCAATCCGGTCGCGAGAAGCACCGTGCCCCATGGCCGGGGCGGTGGAGGGTAAGGGCGCACGCTGTCAATCTATGCAACACTGGCGGCGTGATGGAGCGCTTCGGATTTTGTGAGTGTTGTCGGCCCTAATAACGCCGCCGCTTTTCCAATCCGTCCACTCTGGAGCTCCTCGTGTCTGTATCTGCTGTTACGCATCCGATTGCTCGGCCACTGAGCATGCCGTCCACATCCTCGGGACCCACCCGGCTACGGGTGCCCGACCTTCTGCACGCTACCGACCAAGCCGCCGACGACGTGCTCAGCGGGCGGTGCGACCATCTGCTGCCCGGCGACGGTGTGCCGGAATCGGAGCGGTGGTTCACCCGCATCCACGGAGACGATGAACTGGACGTCTGGCTGATCAGCTGGGTGCCCGGGCACGCGACCGAACTACACGACCACGGCGGCTCACTCGGTGCGCTAACCGTGCTGTCCGGGTCGCTCAATGAATTCCGTTGGGACGGAGAGAAATTGCGTCGCCGCCGACTGGATGCCGGCGATCAGGCTGGGTTCCCGCTGGGTTGGGTGCACGATGTGGTGTGGGCACCACGGACGGCACCCACCCGCCCGGTCGCAACCGCTCAGCCGACCCTGAGCGTTCATGCATACTCGCCCCCGCTGACGGCCATGTCGTATTACGAGGTCACCGGGCGAAACAGATTGCGCCGCCAGCGCACCGAATTGACCGATCAACCTGAAGGAACCAAATGAGCCGCATCGACCGTGTTTTGGACGCCGCCCGGCGGCGGTACCGCCGCCTCAGCGCCGCCGAGGTGCCCGATGCACTGCGGCGCGGAGCGGTGCTCGTCGACATCCGGCCGCAGGCACAGCGCTTCCGCGAGGGTGGGGTGCCGGGCGCGCTGGTGATCGAACGCAACGTCCTGGAATGGCGTTGCGATCCGACCAGCGACGCCAGGCTGCCCGAGGCCGTCGGCGATGACGTCGAGTGGGTCATCGTGTGCTCGGAGGGTTACACGTCCAGCCTCGCAGCGGCGGCGCTGCTGGACATCGGCCAGCGCCGTGCCACGGACGTCTTCGGCGGCTACCACGCGCTGGTCGCCGCCGGTGTGCTGGCCGAGCTGGCCAGCGATTCGATCGAACCGCGTCTGGGCGCGCTGGTCGACGCCGGATCCAGCCAGCGCTGGATCTAACCGCTCGAGCCGCCGCTGGAAGCGTCGGCGTGCAGCAATGGCCGCAGCCGTGCGGTTTTGTCGTCCGTCCACCCCGGCGGAGACAGCACCGCAGCCCAGCCGTTGGCAACATCGGCAACGTAATGATGGCCGTGCCCGTCCGGCACGTCCACGGCCACCGCCATGTCAGCCGAGACCTGCAGGAACGTCACCACCGGGATCCAGCGCGTCTGAGGCAGTACGTCGTAGCCCCGCTGCTCCTTCAGCCAATCGGGTTTGCTGAACAGCAGGTCGGGAGTCCACCAGGCGATCGGGTCGGAGGCGTGCTGTAAATACACCACCCGCGGGCGGTCCCACATCGGATCGGGGCGCATCAGATTGCTTGGGCGAGCAACGAACCGAACGTTTTTGCCGTGGTCGTAGATCGGCAGCCACTGCGGCGAACCGGCATCGCGTCTGGCGGTCAGGTCGGTCCAGATGGTGTTGTTGAACGTCGGCCCGCTGAACAAGGCGCCGCCGGTGCGCGCCAGGACGTTGTTCAGGCTCATGAAGGGCGCCTCGCCGCCGAACGATCCCAGGCTTTCGCCGAACACGACCAGCTTCGGACGTTGGCCTTCGGGCATATGGCGGACGAGCTTGTCGACCGCCTCGAACAGCGCCTGGCCCGCGCGTCGGGCATTTTCTTTGTCCACCAGGAAAGACAGCCAGCTGGGCAAAAACGAGTACTGCATGCTCACGATCGCGGTGTTGCCGTTGTACATGTATTCCAGCGAGTCGGCTTCGGCCTGGTTGATCCACCCGGTGCCGGTGGTGGTGCCCACCGCGACGACGGCGCGCTGCAGTCCGCCAGTGCGCTGCAGTTCACGGGCCGCCAATTCCGCGGTCGACGTGATGTCCTTCGCCGAGCTCAGGCCCGCGTAAGCCCGGATCGGCTCGACGGCCGGGGCTTCGTTGAATGCGGTGAGTTTCTCGACGCTCGGGCCGGCCTTTACAAAGATTCGGCCCTGGTGGCCCAACGACTCCCACGACACAAATGACCCCGGGCCCCCCGACCGCAGCGGAGTCGTCGGTCGCGAGCTGTCGGGTGTCATCTCGTCGTTCACGGATTCGAAGGTGTTGTTCATGGTGCGCATGGCGAACTTGAGCACGACCCCGTTGAGCACCGTGACAGTCAGCACCGCGAGCAGAACCACCACGATGGTCGCGGAGAGGCGAAATGGCGCGATCCGGTCGACCTGACCGACCAGAAAGCGCACGATTTTGCGGACGAACTGCCCGATTTCGACCAGCGTGAACAACACCACCACCGAAAGGACTGCGGCGAAAGGGTAGTCATACCACTTGAGGTGTTCGACCCCCATCAGGTCGCGCACCTGGTCCTGCCAGACGTGGAACCAGATCGCCATCAGCACCATGCCGACAACGCCGAGCGGGATCAGCACCAGCCACGCCCAGCGCGGGGGTGGTGGGCTGGAATCTTTCATGCGCATGTATTGGACAAGCCAGACGGCGAAGACGCCCAGCCCATAGCCGCTGGCGCCGGAAGACCCACTGACCAGGCCTTGGAACAGTGCGCCGCGCGGTAGCAGGGACGGGGTCATCGAAAAAAAGATGAAGATCAGGCCGACCGCCGTGCCGGTGAACGTGTAATGGCGCACCCACCAATGATTTTCGGCCCAGCGAGAGCGACGCGCGGGGCTGGGATCGGGTTTGGCTTCCGGGCCGGCTTCCGTCGATCCTTCCGCGCTGGTTGATCCGTCGCCGGCGGCGGTCGTCGCAGAACCTGGGTCGCTCATTGAAACGTCCTACCGGTGGGTGAAGTTGGGAGGGCGTTTCTCGACGAACGCCGCCATTCCCTCGGACTGGTCCTCGGTCGCGAACGACGAATGAAACAGCCGCCGCTCGTAGAGAAGCCCTTCGGCCAGAGTGGATTCGAAAGCCCGGTTGACTGCTTCCTTGGCCATCCGGGCTGCCGAAAGCGACATCTGCGAAATGGTGGTCGCGACTGCTTTAGCCTCGGTCAGCAAGTCATCGGCCGGCACCACCCGCGAAACCAGGCCGCTTCGTTCGGCTTCGGCAGCATCGATCGTGCGACCGGTCAAGATGAGGTCCATGGCCTTGGCCTTGCCAATAGCCCGGGTCAACCGCTGCGAGCCGCCCATGCCCGGCAGCACACCGAGTTTGATCTCCGGCTGGCCGAACTTCGCCGTGTCGGCGGCGATCAGCAGGTCACACATCATCGCGAGCTCGCAGCCGCCGCCAAGTGCATGCCCCGCCACGGCGGCGATCGTCGGGGTACGCACGGCGGCCAGCTTGCCCCAGGTGGCGAAGAAGTCGGAACCGAACGCGTCGGCGAAGGTCAGGTCGGCCATTTCCTTGATGTCGGCACCGGCGGCGAATGCCTTGGCCGAACCGGTGATGATGATCGCACCGATGCCGGGGTCGTGGTCCAGTTCGGTTGCAGCGCTGGTTAATTCGTTCATCACCTGGCTGTTGAGCGCATTGAGCGCCTTGGGCCGGTTCAGCGTGATGATCGCGACCCGCTCCTCGCGGTCGACCAGGATGGTTTCGTACTCGGTTTTATCTCCTGCGGATGCCACCAACCCTGCCTTTCTAGAAATTCAAATCGTCGTCGACCGGAGCGAAATACGCGTCGACATCGGCCGCGGTGACTGCGGACAGCGACGCCGGAGACCACTTCGGATTGCGATCTTTGTCGATTAGTTGCGCGCGGATGCCCTCAACCAGATCGTGCGAACGCACGGACGCTGACGACACCCGATAGTCCTGCTGCAGAACATCTTCCAGTGTCTCGAGTTCTGCGGCGCGACGCACGGCCTGCAGCGTCACCGATAGCGCGATGGGGGAGCGGCTGGCGATCAGGTCTGCGGCGTCTTGAGCAGGTCCGGCCCCATTTCCCCCAAATGCCCGCAACCGTGCGATGATGTCTTCGACCGTGTCACCGGCATAGCACCGATCAATCCAACCACGTTGTGCGGCAAGTTCACTGGCTGGTGGTTCGACGGCGTGGGCGGCCAGGGCGCTCGGGACGCCGTCATCGATGATCGCTTGGGTGAATGCGTCGAGTTGGTCGTGCGGAACGTAGTGGTCGGCGAATCCCATCGCGATGGCGTCAGCGCCGGAAAACGGCGCCCCGGTCAGCGCGGCGTGCAGACCAAGCCCGCCCGGCGCCCGGGACAGCAGAAACGCCCCGCCGACGTCGGGGATGAAGCCGATGCCGACCTCAGGCATTCCCATCTTCGTCGTTTCGGTCACCACCCGGACGTTCGCGTGCGCGGCAACGCCGACTCCGCCGCCCATCACGATGCCGTCCATCAACGACACGTAGGGCTTGGCGAAGCGGCCGATGTGGCCGTTGAGCAGATACTCGTCGCGCCAGAAACGCCGTGCTTGCACGCCGCCATCGCGGGCGCTGTGATAAATCGCGACGACGTCGCCGCCGGCGCACAGTCCGCGTTCCCCGGCGCCGGACAGCACCACCGCTCGCACCGCGTCGTCGGCTTCCCAGCGGGAGAGGACGGCGCTGAGCGTGTCGACCATCTGCTGGTTCAGCGAGTTGATCGCCCTGGGGCGGTTGAGCGTGATGCGGCCGACGCCACCGTCGACGCGGGTCACGACCTCTTCGGAATCCCCAGTCACGCCGCTCGCCACGTTCTGAGCCTCCTTTCTCGGATTCCCCGACGGAATACCGTGCAAGATTCCTGAGAATCCCGCCTGCACCTGCTGCCCAAAGAAGCTGCCCAGGGGGCTGCCCGAGCCTCGACCAGCAATCTAGATCGTTGCCAGTGCAGCGCTGCTCGCGGGTAAGGGTTTATGTTTATCCCCGACGACAACATCCGAATCCCGGAATGCCCAGATAACGGCAGCTCCGCTGGGAACCGGGGCGGGCCGTTGATCGTTGAGTCTGTGTTCGTACAGCTCGAACTCACAGCCATCAGAGAGGATCCGACGGTGCGGGAGACTAGCAACCCGGTTTTTCGTTCCCTGCCTAAAGGGCGGGGCGGATACGCGCAATTCGGTACTGGCGCGGCCCAGGTGCAGCAGGGGTATTACCAAGCGGACCCCTACGCTGCTCCCTATCAGGAGACCAAGGCTTCGCGCCCCCTGACCATCGACGACGTTGTCACCAAGACCGGCATCACGCTGGCCGTGCTGATGGCCTCGGCCGTCGTCTCCTTCTTCCTGGCGGAAGCCCGCCCGCAGCTGGCGGCTCCCTTGACCTTGATCGGCGCGCTGGGCGGCTTCGTGTTGGTGATGATCGCTACCTTCGGCCGCAAGCAGGACAGCCCCGCGATCGTGCTCGGCTACGCGGTACTCGAGGGCCTGGCCCTGGGCGCTATTTCGCTGTTGCTGACATTCCACGTATCGCTGGCAGGCAAGTCGATGAACGCCGGGACGATGATCGGGGAGGCCATCCTCGGCACCTTCGGCGTGTTCTTCGGCATGCTCGTCGTCTACAAGACCGGTGCCATCCGGGTCACCCCCAAGTTCACCCGCATGGTGGTTGCCGCGCTGTTCGGCGCGGTGTTCCTCATGCTCGGCAACTTCGTGCTGGCGATGTTCGGTGTAGGCGGCGGCGAGGGCTTGGGCCTGCGCAGCGGCGGACCGATTGCGATCATCTTCTCGCTGGTCATGATCTGCATCGCGGCGTTCTGCTTCCTGATCGACTTCGACGCCGCAGACCAGATGATCCGTGCCGGTGCACCGGACAAGGCCGCCTGGGGTATCGCCCTCGGCCTGACCGTGACCCTGGTCTGGCTGTACCTGGAGATCCTGCGCCTGCTCAGCTACTTCCAGAACGACTAGCTCTCGACACAAGAAAGCCGGCACTCTGGTGCCGGCTTTCTTGTTTGCGCCCCCAGCGTTGATTCTGCGCTGAGGGTGCAGGTCGCTCGCACTTTTGCGCCGTAGGCGCAAAGTCAACTGCCGGTGTCGGTGGTGGCTGCCACCATCGGGCGGCATGGAGGAACTGGGGAAGCAACCGTTTATCGGCAGCGAGGCACTCGCGGCGGAGCTTGTCACCTGGCATGAGCTGGGCAAGTACTACACGGCGATCATGCCGAACGTCTACCTCGACAAACGGCTACAGCCATCGCTGCGGCAGCGCAGTTACGCCGCCTGGTTGTGGTCGCACCGGGAGGCGGTGATCGCCGGTGCTGCCGCGTCAGCGCTGCACCGAGCTAAGTGGGTCGATGATGACGCGCTGGTCGAACTGATCTGGCGCAACGCCAGGGCGCCGCGGGGTGTGAAGACCCGCGCTGAGTTGCTGTGTGACGGCGAAACCCAGCTGCACGGCAGCATGCTGGTGACCACACCGGTGCGCACTGCCTTTGACATCGGCAGGCGCGGGAGCCTGGTGCAGGCGGTCGCCAGGCTTGACGCCCTGGCGCGCGCCACCGACGTCAAAGCCGGCGACGTCGCCGAGCTCGCCGCGCGGCATCCACACACCCGCGGTCTGCGCCAACTGGAGAAGGCCCTGGACCTCGTCGACGGCGGTGCCCAGTCGCCGAAGGAAACCTGGCTGCGGCTACTGCTGATCAACGCGGGGTTCCCGAAGCCGCGGACTCAGATCCCCGTGCTCGGCGCGGACGGCTTTCCCAGATACTTCCTCGATATGGGCTGGGAGGACGTCATGCTGGCGGTCGAGTATGACGGCGAACAACATTGGACGGATCCACAGCAGTACGCCATCGACGTCGAGCGACTGGAATATGTCGCCCACGCCGGCTGGACCCATATCAGGGTGGTGTCGAAGCACCGGCCCCCCGACGTCCTTCGCCGCGTTCAGCACGCCTACGACGCGCTGACGACGCGCTGATGACGCGCTGATGACGCGTTGACTTTGCGCTGACCAGGCGTCGCACTCGCACTTTTGCGCGGTGGGCGCAGAGTCAACGTATGAAAAGTTAGGACAGCCGCTCGATCACCATCGCCATGCCCTGGCCGCCGCCGACACACATGGTTTCCAGACCGAACGTCTTGTCGTAGGTCTTGAGGTTGTTCAGCAGCGTGGTGGCGATGCGTGCGCCGGTCATGCCAAATGGGTGACCGAGGGCGATCGCCCCGCCCGACACATTCAGCTTGTCCTCGTCGATGCCCAGCTCGCGGGCCGAACCCAGCACCTGGACCGCGAAGGCCTCGTTGATCTCGAACAAATCGATGTCTCCGACCGACATGCGCGCCCGCCGCAGCGCCTGCTTGGACGCCTCGATCGGGCCCAGGCCCATGATCTCGGGCGACAGGCCGCTGACCCCGGTGGACACGATGCGGGCCAGCGGGGTCAGGCCCAGCTCCTTGGCTTTGGTGTCGCTGGTGATCACCAGCGCGGCGGCCCCGTCGTTGAGTGGGCAGGCATTGCCCGCCGTCACGGTGCCGTTGGGCCGAAACACCGGCTTGAGCTGGCTGATCTTCTCGTAGCTAGTACCCGCTCGTGGGCCGTCGTCGGTGCTGACCGTGCTGCCGTCCGGCAGGGTGACCGGGCAGATCTCGCGCTCGAAGAACCCGCTCTTGATCGCTTCCTCGGCTCGGTTCTGGCTGCGCACGCCCCAGTGGTCCTGATCTTCGCGACTGATGCCGGTCATGAGGGCGACGTTTTCCGCGGTCTGACCCATCGCGAGGTAGATATCGGGCACGTTCCCGTCAGCGCGAGGATCGTGCCATTCGTCAGCGCCCGCGGTCCCGGCGACTGAGCGTTCCTGAGCTTCGCCGAACAGCGGGTTCTTGGTGTCTGGCCATGAGTCGGCGCTGCCCTTGGCGAACCGGGACACTGTCTCCACGCCAGCGGAGATGAACGCATCGCCTTCACCGGCTTTGATCGCGTGGAAGGCCATCCGTGTGGTCTGCAGCGACGACGAGCAGTACCGATTGACCGTGGTGCCGGGCAGGAAGTCATAGCCGAGCTCGACGGTGATGGCACGCGCCATGTTGAATCCGGACTCGCCGGCGGGCTGGCCGCAGCCCAAGATGAGGTCGTCGATCTGGTGCGGGTTCAGCGCGGGCACCTTGTCGAGCGCGGCGCGCACCATCTGTACGGCCAGATCATCGGGCCGCATGCTGACCAGCGACCCCTTCATGGCGCGGCCAATCGGCGAGCGGGCAGTTGAGACGATGACAGCTTCTGGCATGACTATTACCTTTCAATCCCTTCGAACCTCGCGGGCGCGCCTCAAAAAGCCGCTCGCCCCGAACCGGGCGGCAGACCCAACCCGACGGGTTAGCACGAATCTAGTCGCTACCCACCGGTTGGTATGACTTGGTATCAGGAAGGGACAGGCGAAGCGGGCGCCGGGCGGTCGATCTTCTCGCCCAGCGCGTCGCGGAGCGCGAACAGCAGCGCATCGGCGGCCAGCGCATACGCGGCCGCCGAGGGGTGGTAGCCATCGGCCGAGAACATCACCTCGGGCGTGGCCCGGAATTGGGGCGCCATTAGATGCGCCAGCGGGACGGGCATACCGCCGGCCGACTTCACGGCCGCGGCCTGGGCCCGGGCGAGCTGCAAACCTCGCGCGTGTGCCAGCGAGCGAAGTGGCTGCGGGATGGCGGTGATGACCCCCAGATCCGGGCAGGTACCGACGACCACCACCGCGCCGCGGGAGCGCAACTTGCGCACCGTCGTGGACAGCCGCTGGGCGGACTGGCTGATCCCGTTGAGTGCGGTGATGTCGTTGGCGCCGATCATCATCACGACCGCGTCCGGCGGCGGTCCGGCCACGAACATCGCATCGACTTGGCCGCGAACACCTTTCGAGGTCGCGCCGACGATGGCCTTGGTGCTCAATCGGATGCGCTGGCCGGTCTGCTCGGCGAGCCCGCGCGCGATCCGTACGCCCGGCACTTCTTCGGCGCTCGTACAGCCGTACCCGGTGGCCGTCGAGTCCCCGAAGACCATCAGGTGCAGGTCCGCGGACATGCCGCGCTGCCACCGTTGCACGGGGCCGCCGCCTTGGGCGTAGGCACCGTCGGCTCGGGGCGGGATGTCCCAGGACTTCGGAATGACGGTGCGCGCGTGCGTCGCCTGGCTGACCAGCAAGTTGCGTGCGCCCAGATAGGCCGTGCCTGTCGAGGCGAGGGCACCTGCTGTGGCCAGGGCGATCGCCGAACGACGTGGCACCCGGATGGTCACGCGACCATTTTAGAACGGCTTCGCGATTTGCGTGGGTAGCTGACAAATTAACGCCATTACGTTGTGGAGCATTTGTGGTATCAAATCAGCTTCTTCAAACGCTCTACTAAGAAAGTGCTGACAAGCTAAGTTCCAGTGGTTGGCTGGGAGCTTCGTAAACGGACTGAACCGCAAGCTTGGCTGCCACGTCACATGCTGTATCGGACTACAAAGACGTAGGAAGTGTTGAGCATGACAGCACCGAGCAAGGTATCGGGTTCGCCCCGGAACGGCATTCGTCCACATCAGGTAGCCAAGGCGCCCCGAGTAGCGGCACGCCGATTCGCCAGCAGCGACGGCGTCCCGGTCGAGGTCCTGGAGTCTGGACCCAGTGTCGCCGCACGAGTAGCCACGCTGGCGTCACGGCTGACGATCCGGCCGGTTTTAGCCGTTGGCAGCCACGTGCCCAACCTGCCGTGGCCGTGGGGCCTCATCGACTTGGCGTCGCGGGTGCTGCTTCCGGTGTCGGCCACTGTTCGAGAGACGGTGAGCTTGCCAAATGCTTCAGCGCAGTTGGTGCGGGCACCTGGAGTGCTGCCCGCGGACGGCAGCCGGCGGATGGTTCTGTACTTCCATGGCGGCGCTTTCTTGACTTGCGGGGCAAACTCGCACGGCAGACTTGTCGAAGCGCTCTCAAAGTTTGCTGACTCACCCGTGCTCGTGGTGAATTATCGCCTGCTGCCCAAGCATTCGATCGGAATGGCTCTCGACGATTGTCATGACGCCTACCAATGGCTACGCGAGCGCGGATACGGCGCAGGCCAGATCGTGTTGGCCGGCGACTCCGCGGGCGGGTACCTCGCGCTGGCTCTTGCGCAACGCCTGCAGGAGATGGGCCAGGACGAAGGGGATGTGCCGGCGGCACTGGTAGCGATCTCGCCACTGCTGCAGTTAGCAAAGGAATGCAAGCAGGCGCATGCAAACATCAAGACCGACGCGATGTTTCCCGCAAGGGCGTTTGACGCGCTGGTTGAGCTGGTTGCTAGCGCAGCCAAGAAGAACACAATCGACGGCAAACCCGAAGAGATCTACGAGCCGTTGGAACACATCAAGCCCGGTCTACCGCGGACCCTCATCCATGTCTCGGGATCCGAAGTGCTGCTGCACGACGCGGAGTTGGCTGCAAGCAGGCTGGCGGCCGTTGGCGTGCCGGCAGAAGTGCGCGTCTGGCCCGGTCAGGTTCACGACTTCCAGCTGGCGGCGCCGCTGCTACCGGAGGCGGTGCGTTCGCTGCGCCAAATCGGGGAGTACATCCGCGAGGCCACCGGCTAAGGCGAATCCGCCGGAGCGGGTGTGCGTGGGCCGAAATGGCCTGACACGATAAGCGCATGCGGATTGCGCAGCACATCAGTGACCTCATCGGCGGCACACCTTTGGTTCGGCTGAATTCCGTCATCCCTGACGGTGCCGGAACTGTCGTGGCAAAAGTCGAGTACCTCAACCCCGGTGGCAGCTCCAAAGACCGGATCGCGGCCAAGATGATCGACGCCGCCGAGGCCAGTGGGCTGCTGAAGCCGGGCGGCACCATCGTCGAACCCACCTCGGGCAATACCGGCGTCGGGCTCGCCCTGGTCGCCCAACACCGCGGCTACAAGTGCGTCTTCGTCTGCCCGGACAAGGTCAGCGAGGACAAGCGCAACGTGCTGCTGGCGTACGGCGCGGAGGTGGTCGTGTGCCCGACGGCGGTACCGCCCGAGGATCCGGACAGCTATTACAGCGTCTCCGACCGCCTGGTCAAAGAGATCGACGGTGCCTGGAAGCCGGACCAGTACACGAACCCGGAAGGTCCAGCCAGCCACTACGAGACCACCGGCCCGGAGATTTGGGCGGACACCGACGGCAAGATCACCCATTTCGTCGCGGGGATCGGCACCGGCGGAACGATCACCGGCGCGGGTCGCTACCTCAAAGAGGTGTCCGCCGACCGGGCGGGAGGACCGGTACGCGTCATCGGCGCCGACCCCGAAGGGTCGGTCTATTCCGGCGGCACCGGGCGCCCCTACCTGGTCGAGGGCGTCGGCGAGGATTTCTGGCCCGCGGCGTATGACCCTGCTGTGCCCGACCAGATCATCGCGGTGTCCGACTCCGACTCGTTCGACATGACAAGGCGGTTGGCCCGCGAGGAAGCGATGCTGGTCGGCGGGTCGTGCGGGATGGCGGTGGTGGCGGCGCTGAGGGTGGCCGAGCAAGCCGGGCCGGACGCGCTGGTTGTCGTGTTGCTGCCCGACGGCGGCCGCGGCTACATGTCGAAGATCTTCAACGACTCATGGATGTCGTCATACGGGTTCCTGCGCAGCCGCCTCGACGGGTCGACCGAGCAGCCCACGGTCGGCGATGTGCTGCGCCGGAAATCCGGGGCCCTGCCCGACCTGGTGCACACCCATCCGGCCGAGACGGTGCGCGACGCCATCGGCATTCTGCGCGAGTACGGGGTGTCCCAGATGCCGGTCGTCGGCGCCGAACCGCCCGTGATGGCCGGCGAGGTCGCCGGCAGCGTCTCCGAGCGTGAACTGCTGTCGGCGGTCTTCGAGGGACGCGCCAAATTGGCCGACGCAGTCTCGCAACATATGAGTGCGCCGCTGCCCATCGTCGGGGCCGGCGAGCTGGTGAGCGTGGCCGGCAAGGCACTGCGTGACTCGGATGCGCTAATGGTCGTGGAGCAGGGCAAACCCGTCGGGGTGATCACCCGGTACGACCTGTTGGGCTTTCTCTCGGATGCTCCGCGCCGACGATAGTGGTCAGGTCTGGTAGTCAGGTAATGTGAGGCCGCCCGGTCGAATCCCGTGGAAAGGTTGCCATGACAGATCAACCGCCATTCGGAGAGCCTTACCGGCCACCCCCTCCGCGACCTGAAGGCTATTCGTACCCTCCACCCGCTCCTGGTGGATACCCTCCGCCTCCACCGTCTGCCGGTGGGTACGCTCCGCCACCGCCCGGGCCCGTGGTCCGCGCTCTGCCGACGGACTCCTACACGCCGTGGTTGACCCGCGTGTTGGCGTTCCTCATCGACGCCGTGCCGATCATCATCCTGCAGGTCTTCAATCAGGTGATCACGATGGCGCGTCGAGAGTCGGTGATAGCGGCGCTGCTCGGGCTGGTGTTTTCACTGCTGATACTCGCCTACTGGGTGTGGAATTTCGGCTACCGCCAGGGCACCACCGGATCCAGCATCGGTAAATCGGTACTGAAATTCAAAGTGGTCAGCGAGGTCACCGGGCAGCCGTTGGGCTTCGGTATGTCCGTCGTCCGTCAGATTGCGCACTTCGTCGATGCGATCATCTGCTATATCGGCTACTTGTTCCCGCTTTGGGATGCCAAACGGCAAACCATTGCGGACAAGATCATGTCGACGGTCTGCCTGCCACTCTGACACGACAGTCACCTGGCTGTGCCAGTCACTAGGCTGACTGTCGATGAGCGAAAACTGTAAGGGACACCACGGGTTCACCGGACTGGCCACCAAAGCCATTCACGCCGGGTACAGACCGGACCCGGGGACCGGGGCGGTGAATACCCCGATCTATGCCAGCAGCACGTTCGCCCAGGACGGCGTTGGCGGTCTGCGCGGCGGATTCGAGTACGCCCGCACCGGCAACCCGACCAGGGCCGCACTGGAGGCCGCGCTGGCCGCCGTCGAGGAAGGCGCCTTCGCGAGGGCGTTCAGTTCCGGAATGGCCGCAACCGACTGTGCCCTGCGCGCGATGCTGCGTCCGGGGGACCATTTGGTGATCCCCGATGACGCCTATGGCGGCACCTTCCGCTTGATTGACAAGGTCTTTGCCCAGTGGAACGTCGACTACACGCCGGTGGCGCTGGCGGATCTGGACGCGGTTCGCGCCGCGATCACGCCGCGGACCCGGCTGGTGTGGGTGGAAACGCCCACTAATCCGTTGCTCTCGATTGCCGATATCGCCGGCATTACCCAGCTTGCGCGGGAGAGCTCATTGAAGGTGTTGGTGGACAACACCTTTGCGTCGCCCGCGTTGCAACAGCCTTTGACGCTGGGCGCCGACGTGGTGCTGCACTCGACCACCAAATACATTGGCGGCCACTCGGACGTGGTGGGCGGCGCGTTGGTCACCAACGACGAGGAGTTGGACGGCGCCTTCGGCTTCCTGCAAAACGGAGCAGGCGCCGTGCCGGGCCCATTCGACGCCTACCTGACGATGCGCGGCCTGAAGACCCTGGTGCTGCGAATGCAACGGCACAGCGAAAACGCTTCAGCCGTCGCAGAATTCCTGACGGAACATCCGGCGGTTAGCTCCGTGCTGTATCCGGGGCTGCCCAGCCACCCCGGCCATCAGGTTGCCGCGCGGCAGATGAGCGGCTTCGGCGGCATGGTCTCGGTGCGGATGCGCGGCGGCCGGCAAGCCGCCGAGAAGCTGTGCGCCGGTACCGCCGTCTTCATCCTGGCCGAATCGCTGGGCGGGGTGGAATCGCTGATCGAACACCCGAGCGCGATGACGCACGCGTCGACGGCCGGATCGCAATTGGAAGTCCCCGACGATCTGGTGCGGCTTTCGGTCGGCATCGAAGACATCGCCGACCTGCTGAGCGACCTCGAGCAGGCCCTGAACCTGCGCGGGTAAGCCGCCGCGAGGCGCTACGAGTGGTACGGCTCCGCGCTCAGCAACGTGACCTTGACGGTGTTGCCGTTGGGCACCATGTAGCTGCGGGTCTCGCCGACCTTCGCGTCGATCAGGGCCTCACCCAGCGGCGACTTGGGCGAATACACCTCAAGCTTGCCTTCATTGACACCCTCTTGGCGGGTGGCGATCAGGAACGTCTCGGTGTCGGACTTGTCGCCGTTGTAGTACACCTTGACGACCGAACCGGGCAGCGCCACGCCGGACTGCTTGGGCGCCTCGCCGACCTTCGCGTTGTTGAGCAGGTCCTGCAGCTGGCGGATGCGGGCTTCCTGCTGACCCTGCTCGTCGCGGGCGGCGTGGTACCCGCCGTTCTCACGCAGGTCCCCCTCTTCGCGGCGGTCGTTGATCTCCGCGGCGATGACGGGACGATTCGCGATCAAGTGGTCGAGCTCGGTCTTGAGTCGGTCATGTGATTCCTGGGTCAACCAGGTCACCTGAGTATCCGTCATCTCGTCGCGCTCCTTGTGTCGTCGTTCCGCGTATCGCGGAAGCTGCCATTCACCGCATCGCGGGGTATGGCTGTCGCCCGGGGTGCTGCCGGCTCGTTTTGCTCACGGCTTTTAATGCAGCAATACACGGTCCCAGCCGGAACCGTGCATCGATCCATGTTACCACTGCGGAAACAACCGGTGACGGCACGCATCGTTCGCTTAGCTAATGGCACAAGCCGACCGGGGTCAGGCCGGGCGCAGGTAGCCGGGCACCTCAGTGCCGCAGCCGTAGATGTCCGCCATCGCGGGCGGCTTACTGGACTTTACCGTCGTCGTCACCTGCACCGTGGTCTGATCGGATGGCGGGACCAGCACCTCTCGTCTGCCGGTTTCGCTGCCGTCTTTGGATCGAACCCGCACGATGCAGTCCACCGGCCGGGACGGGTCGGATCGCGTCACGCTGATCGTTACCGACGCCGTCTCGCCGTCAATCACCTGGTAACCCGCCAGCGACCCGGTGACGTCGCTGGTGCCGAGGTGTTGGTAGCCCACGACGGCCACCGCTGCGCCGGTCGCGACGACCAACCCCGCCAGAGCGATGATGACGGGGCGCCGCGATCGACCGGACAGCCGCGGACGCCCGTAGCGGGCCTCGGGGCGCGGGATGGGTACTGGGTTCATTCCTGGGTACACGCCTGATTGGTCGGGTGTCTGACCTGCCCGACAGGATGCCGGCGGCCGAGACTGGAATTATAGGGTCGCATTTAACAGTTGCCTCTGGTTGCCTGTGGGTTCAGGGCTGCCAGCGGACGGATAAGGGGGCACGTGAGCGAGTTGCGGCTGATGGCGGTGCACGCCCACCCCGACGACGAGTCCAGCAAGGGTGCAGCTAGCCTTGCCCGCTATGCCGACGAGGGTCATCGCGTGCTGGTGGTCACGCTGACCGGCGGTGAGCGTGGCGACATACTCAACCCGGCGATGGACCTGCCCGACGTGCGAGAGCACATCGCCGAGGTCCGCCGTGACGAGATGGCCAAGGCGGCCGAGATCCTCGGGGTCGAGCACACCTGGCTCGGCTTCATCGACTCCGGCCTGCCCACCGGCGACCCGCCGCCGCCGCTGCCCGAGGACTGCTTCGCGGTGGTGCCGCTGGAGGTATCCGTCGAAGCGCTGGTGCGCGTGGTCCGCGAATTCCGGCCGCACGTGATGACCACCTACGACGAGAACGGCGGTTATCCGCATCCCGATCACATTCGCTGCCATCAGGTTTCGGTCGGTGCCTACGAGGCGGCCGGTGACTATGCCCGCTTCCCGGACGCCGGCGACCCGTGGGCGGCGTCCAAGCTCTACTACAACCACGGCTTCCTGCGGGCTCGCATGCAGCTGTTGCACGACGAAGCCGTCAAGCATGGTCAAGATCCCCCGTTCAAGCAGTGGCTCGAGCACTGGGATTCCGACCACGACCCGTTCGCCAACCGGGTGACGACGCGCGTCGAGTGCTCGGCGTATTTCAGCCAGCGTGACGATGCATTGCGGGCGCACGCCACCCAGATCGACCCGAACCACGACTTCTTCGCCGCCCCGATCGCGTGGCAGCAGCGGCTATGGCCGACCGAGGAATTCGAGTTGGCTCGCTCGCGTATCCCCGCCCGGATACCCGAGACTGATCTGTTCGCCGGGATGGAGACCGGCGGGTGAACGGCCTTTTGCTCACCGTGATTGCCGATGGGGCGCCGCACAACACCGGGCCCGATTTCGGCAAGGCCAGCCCATTGGGGCTGGTGGTTATCGTGCTGCTGTTGATCGCGACGTTGTTCTTGCTGCGGTCGATGAACCGGCAACTAAAAAAGGTGCCCGATTCCTTCGACCCCCAGCACCCCGAACCCGATCAGGCCGCCGACGAGGGCACCGATGCGATCGGCCAATCTGTCGAAGAAACCCGCGACGAGGCGAATGGGCAGCGACGAAAGCGAGGATCCGGCGATGAGCTCGGCTGAATCGGCTGCGACGAACACTCTCGGACGGGCCACCAGCCCGTATCTCCGCCAGCATGCCGACAACCCGGTGCACTGGCAGCAATGGTCGCCACAAGCGCTGGCGGACGCGACCGCGCGCAACGTGCCGATCGTGCTGTCCATCGGCTATGCCGCATGCCATTGGTGCCACGTCATGGCCCACGAATCGTTCGAGGACGAAGAAGTGGCCGCCGCGATGAACGAGGGTTTCGTCTGCATCAAAGTCGACCGCGAGGAACGACCCGACATCGACGCGGTCTACATGAACGCCACAATCGCGCTCGCCGGGCAGGGTGGTTGGCCGATGACGTGTTTCCTGACGCCCGACGGCCGTCCTTTCCTATGTGGCACGTATTACACGAAGGTTGACTTCTTACAACTTCTTTCGGCTATCACCAGGACTTGGCGGGAACGTCCCGGCGACCTCGAACAGGCTTCCGAACATGTCGCCAACGAGCTGCGTTCGATGGCGGCGGGAGGGCCCGACGGGGGTCCGGTCCTGTCGCCGGCGCTGTGCGACCAAGCGGTCTTAACAGTCCTCGGCGAGCAGGACAGGATTCTCGGCGGCTTCGGCGCGGCGCCCAAATTCCCGCCGTCGGCGCTTCTCGAGGCGATGCTGCGCAACTACGAGCGCACCGGATCAGCCGCAGCGCTGCAGGCGGTTTCGCGCGCCGGCGCCGCGATGGCCCGCGGCGGGATCTATGACCAGCTTGCCGGCGGTTTCGCCAGGTACAGCGTCGACGCCGCCTGGGTGGTACCGCATTTCGAGAAGATGCTGTACGACAACGCATTGCTGCTGCGTGCGTACGCGCACTGGGCCCGGCGCACCGGAGACCCGTTGGCCCAGCGGGTGGCGGCGCAGACCGCGCGGTTCTTGCTGGACGAGCTGGCCGATGACGGCATGTTCATTTCGTCGCTGGACGCTGACGCCGACGGTCGCGAGGGTTCGGCCTATGTGTGGACGCCCGAACAGCTGATCGAGGTACTTGGCGCCGACGACGGCAGTTGGGCTGCAGAGGTTTTCGCGGTAACCCCGGGCGGCACTTTCGAACGGGGGGCGTCGGTGCTGCAGCTGCCGACCGATCCGGACGATCTGCAACGCCTGGATCGGGTCCGGACCGCGCTGCTGGAGGCCCGGCTGACCCGGCCCCAGCCCACCCGCGATTGCAAGGTCGTGACGGCCTGGAACGGGCTGGCGATCACCGCGCTGGCCGAGGCCAGTGTGGCCCTGGGTGACCCCGCGTTGGCCGAAGCGGCGCGGCGGTGTGCGAAGGCGCTGCTGTTCGTGCACGTCGTCAACGGCCGGCTGCGCCGATCCAGCCTCGGCGGGGTGGTCAGCGACAGCGCCGCCATCCTGGACGACCATGCGACGCTGGCCACCGGATTGCTTTCGCTATACCAGCTGACCGCCGACGATTCTTGGCTGACCAGGGCGACCGACCTGCTGGACACCGCATTGCAGCACTTTGCCGATCCCGACAACCCCGGCCGCTGGTTCGACACCGCCGACGATGCCGAGCAGCTGATAACACGGCCCGCCGACCCGCTGGACGGCGCGACGCCGTCCGGCGCGTCGTCGATCGTCGAGGCGTTGCTGACCGCCGCGCACCTGGTGGACGGTGAGCAGGCCGAGCGGTATTTGCAGGCCGCGGGTGTCGCGTTGAACAGACATTCCGTCTTGCTGGCGCAGTCACCACGCTGGGCCGGCCATTGGCTGGCCGTCGCCGAAGCCGCCGTCCGCGGACCGCTGCAGATCGCGGTGGCCTGCGATCCGAAGCAGTCGTCCCTGCTGGACGACGCGCGCCGGCTGGCGCCCGGCGGGGCGATCGTCGTTGGAGGCTGGATGGACTCCTCGACGCTGCTGGTCGCCCGCGACCGGGTAGACGACGCCGACGCCGCCTATGTGTGCCGCGGGAGGGTCTGCGACCTGCCCGTAACCGGGACGTCGGAACTGGCGGCCGCGCTGGCCGTGCCAGTTGCCGCGAAAGGGTACTGAGCAACGCGTTTCCCGAGTAGGGCTGTCGCCAGTTGCACTTTCGCGTGCTAGAAAACCACGAACCACATCGCGATGTAGTGGCAGATCGCGGCGACCGCGGTGCAGGCGTGGAAGAACTCGTGGTAGCCGAATGTCGCCGGCCAAGGGTCGGGCCAGCGCAACGCGTAGAGAATGGCGCCGATGCTGTACAACGCGCCTCCGACGAACAACAGCACCATCGCGGCCACCCCGGCGTTGTGCAGGATCGCCGAGGTGTACCAGACCGCCACCCACCCGAGCAGCAGGTAGAGCGGCACGCCGACCGAGCGTGGCGCCGACGGCCAGCACATCTTCAGCAGCACCCCGGCGATAGCGCCGCCCCACACGATCGACAGCACCACTCGCCCGTCGTGACCGGGGAGTGCCAGCAGCGCGAACGGGGTGTAACTGCCCGCGATGAACACGAAGATCATCGAATGGTCGGCCCGCTTCATCCACTTCCGGGCCTTGGCGGATCTCCAATGGACGCGGTGGTAGGTAGCGCTGACGGTGAACATCACCAGCGTCGCCGCGGTATAGGTCAGCGTCGCCAGCCCGGCCTTCGTGGAACCCACCGCCCACGACACGGCGACCAGTGCGGCGCCGGCGAAAACGGCGGTGCCGGCGGAGTAGACATGAATCCAGCCCCGGAAACGCGGCTTCGAAAGGGGACGTGTCAAGACGCGGGTGACGCCCTCGACGATCTGGTGGGCGGCATTCGCGGGTGTGCCATCGTGCGACTCGGGTGCGGTGGCGTCGACCTGGCTGGGCATTTTCTAACTTGCCTCGCTTCGCGATTGCCGTTTGCTTCGATCCCCCACAACACTAACGCGGCCGTTGATGGCGGGGCTGGGGACATGCTTGGGACATAGCCGTGACGTTGTCCGAAAGACGGCCCGGGATTTGTCGCCGGTCACAGTAGTCTGAGTGATCGTGGAGATCATCCCGTCGCGGCTCAAGGAGCCGTTGTACCGCGTTTACGAACTGCGGCTGCGGCAGGGGCTGGTCGCCTACAAATCCGACCTGCCGCGTCACATCGCCGTCCTATGCGACGGCAATCGACGCTGGGCCCGCGACGCGGGGTACGACGACGTCAGCTACGGCTATCGGATGGGTGCGCTCAAGATCGCCGAGATGTTGCGGTGGTGCCAGGAGGCGGGCATCGAGATGACCACCGTCTACCTGCTGTCGACCGAAAACCTGCAACGCGATCCCGACGAGCTCACCGCGCTCATCGAAATCATCACCGACGTGGTCGAAGAGATCTGCGCACCGGCGAACCGCTGGAGCGTGCGCACCGTGGGAGATCTGTCGTTGTTGGGGGAGGAGCCGGCCCGGCGGCTGCGTGAGGCGGTGGGCTCCACTCCCGGCAGCGCTCCGTTTCATGTCAACGTCGCGGTGGGCTACGGTGGCCGCCGCGAGATCGTCGACGCGGTCCGTTCGTTGTTGAACAAACAGCTCGCCAACGGCGCCGTCGCCGAGGAACTCGTCGACGCGGTGACTGTCGAGGCCATCTCCGAAAATCTCTACACCTCGGGCCAACCTGACCCTGATCTGGTGATCCGCACGTCGGGCGAGCAACGGCTGTCGGGGTTTCTGCTATGGCAGAGCGCCTACTCGGAGATGTGGTTCGCTGAAGCCCACTGGCCCGCGTTCCGCCGGGTCGATTTCCTGCGCGCGCTGCGCGATTACAGCCAGCGGCATCGCAGGTACGGCAAATAGCGCAAGCTTCCGGCGTTACAGCTTGCGCAGGCGCAGCCGGTTCACGGAGTGGTCCGCATCCTTGCGTAGCACCAAGGTGGCGCGGGGACGCGTCGGCAGAATGTTCTCCACCAGGTTGGGCCGGTTGATCGATCGCCAGATTTCCTGTGCGGCGGCGACCGCCCTGGGGTCGTTGAGGGCCGAGTAGTGGTGGAAGTGCGATTCGGGGTCGGCGAACGAAGTGCTGCGCATCGCCAAAAACCGCGACACGTACCAGTGCTCGATGTCTTCGATCCGGGCGTCCACGTAGAGGGAGAAATCGAAGAGGTCCGACACCATCAAATTCGGGCCGGTCTGCAATACGTTGAGGCCCTCGAGGATCAGGATGTCGGGATGGCGGACCACGTGCTTGGCATCGGGGATGATGTCGTAGTGCAGATGTGAATATACCGGAGCGCACGCGTAGTCGGAACCGGATTTCACCGAGGTCACGAACCGCAGCAGGGCGCGGCGGTTGTAACTCTCCGGAAACCCTTTGCGGTGCATGAGGTTTCGGCGTTCCAGTTCGGCGTTGGGGTAGAGGAAGCCGTCTGTGGTCACCAGGTCCACCCGTGGGTGATGATCCCAGCGGGCCAGCAGCGCCTGCAGAACCCGGGCGGTTGTTGACTTGCCCACCGCCACACTGCCCGCCACCCCGATGACGAACGGCACCGGCCGGTCCGGGTTTTGCTGAGGCTCGCCGAGGAATTCCGCCGTCGCGGAGAACAACCGCTGGCGGGCGGCGACCTGCAGGTGAATCAGCCGCGACAGCGGTAGGTAGACCTCTTCGACCTCAAGCAGGTCGATCTGCTCACCGAGACCACGCAGGCCGGTCAGCTCCTCCTCGGTGAGGGCCAGCGGCGTCGACATGCGGAGCGCACGCCACTGCTTTCGGTCGAACTCCACGTAGGGGCTCGGCTCGCTAAGCCGCGACATAGTGCCAGTGTGGCAGGGATGAATGCGCGCCCGACGGCTGGGCTGGCTAAACCGCGGCCCGATACACTTGGGATCGTGACTGCTGCGCCTGCTGCTCGTACTGCTGCCCTTCCCAAAGCGTCCGTGATGTCGGCCCCCCTCGCCGAAGTTGACCCCGACATCGCCGAACTGCTCGGCAAAGAACTCGGCCGGCAACGCGACACCCTGGAGATGATCGCCTCGGAGAACTTCGTGCCGCGCTCGGTTCTGCAGGCGCAGGGCAGCGTGCTGACCAATAAGTACGCCGAGGGGCTGCCCGGTCGGCGGTATTACGGGGGTTGCGAATACGTCGACGTGGTGGAGAACATCGCGCGCGACCGCGCCAAGGCCCTGTTCGGTGCGGACTTCGCGAACGTCCAGCCACATTCGGGCGCCACGGCCAACGCCGCGGTGCTGCACGCGCTGATGTCTCCGGGGGAGCGGCTGCTGGGTCTGGACCTGGCAAACGGCGGCCACCTGACGCACGGCATGAAGTTGAACTTCTCCGGCAAGCTGTATGAGAACGACTTCTACGGCGTCGACCCGACCACGCACCGGATCGACATGGACGCGGTGCGGGCCCACGCACTGGAATTCCGTCCGCAGGTGATCGTCGCCGGCTGGTCGGCCTACCCGAGGATCCTCGACTTCGCCGCGTTCCGGTCGATCGCCAACGAGGTCGACGCCAAGCTGTGGGTCGACATGGCCCATTTCGCGGGCCTCGTCGCCGCGGGATTGCACCCGTCCCCGGTGCCGCACGCGGATGTGGTGTCCACCACCATCCACAAGACGTTGGGTGGGGGCCGGTCCGGGATGATCGTCGGCAAGCAGGGGTACGCCAAGGCCATCAACTCGGCGGTGTTCCCCGGCCAGCAAGGCGGACCGCTGATGCACATCATCGCGGGCAAGGCCGTCGCGCTGAAGATCGCCGCCACACCGGAATTCGCCGAGCGGCAGCAACGCACGCTGTCCGGCGCCCGGATCCTGGCCGAGCGGCTGCTCGCCGCTGACGTCGCCAAGGCCGGTGTCTCGGTGGTCAGCGGCGGCACCGACGTGCATCTGGTGCTGGTCGACCTGCGTAATTCGCCGCTCGATGGCCAGGTCGCCGAGGACCTGTTGCACGAGGCCGGCATCACCGTCAACCGCAATGCCGTCCCGAACGACCCACGGCCGCCGATGGTGACGTCCGGCCTGCGGATCGGCACCCCGGCGCTGGCCACCCGCGGCTTCGGCGACACCGAGTTCGCCGAGGTCGCCGACGTCATCGCCACCGCGCTGGCTACCGGCGGTTCGGGCGCCGACGTATCCGCGCTGCGGCAGCGGGTGGCCCGGCTGGCCAGGGATTTCCCGCTCTATGACGGCCTCGAGGATTGGTCACTGGTGGGTCGCTGACCAGCGGCAATCGGCGTACGACACCCCAAGGCGCGGGGGCGTGCTGATTTTTATGAAACCTGTTACGCGGGTTACAGTTACCGCATGGCACAGAAACCTGTAGCTGACGCTTTTATTCTCGAACTCGAGCCGGTGGTCGAAGCAAATCTGAACCGCCACCTTGCGACCGAGGACATCTGGTTCGCCCACGACTATGTTCCGTTCGACCGGGGTGAGAACTTCGCCTTCCTCGGAGGGCACGATTGGGACCCATCTCAGGCGACTTTGCCCAAGGCCATCACGGACGCTTGTGAGATCCTGCTCCTGCTCAAGGACAACCTCGCCGGGCACCACCGCGAGCTTGTCGAGCACTTCATTCTCCAGGACTACTGGGGTCGCTGGATCGGCCGGTGGACCGCAGAGGAGCACCTGCACGCCATCGCGTTGCGCGAATACCTGGTCGTGACCCGCGAGGTCGACCCGACCGCCAATGAGGACGTTCGCGTTCAGTACGTGGTGAAGGGGTACCGCGCCGACACGTACTCACAGGTCGAGACTCTGGTGTACATGGCTTTCACCGAGCGCACCCACGCCGTCTTCTGCGCGAACCTGGCGGCGCAGATCGAAGAGCCCATCTTAGCCGGACTCGTCGATCGGATCGCCAGGGACGAAGTGCGTCACGAGCAGTTCTTCGCCAACATCGTCGCGCACTGCCTCGAGTTCACCCGTGACGAGACGATCGCGGCGATTGCCGCGCGTGCCAAAGACCTTGAGGTCGTCGGCGCAGACATCGACGACTACCAGGACAAGGTGCGCAACGTCGCCGACGGCGGCATTTTCGGCCCGGCAGAGCTGCGCCAGGCGATCTCGGACCGCATCGTCGCATGGGGTGTTGCCGACGAGCCCCAGCTGAAGCAATTCGTCATCAGCTAGGACGCCAGCACACACTCCACGCTCGGCGCGCCTGCACGGCGGCCGAGCGGCTACGAGAGTAGCGTCGAGATCGATGGCCAGCGATATGTTCTGCTGCCAGGGCGGCACCTCCCGTCGTTACAACGGAAGGACCGGCCCCGGTCCTGGTGCTGCGGCTCCCGCCCTGCTACCCGTGCGGGTCCGCGCGGGCAATTCAGTACGGCTCGCCAATCCAACGCAACCCGACGACGAAGCGACCTCTGGCATGGGGTGGCTGAAGGGTCGGGCCACTAGCTCGAGGAGCGCTTAGTGACCGATATCCGGACCTACGTGATCGACACCTCCGTGCTGCTCTCTGACCCGTGGGCGTGCAGCCGGTTCGCCGAGCACGAGGTGGTGGTTCCGTTGGTGGTGATCAGCGAGCTGGAGGCAAAGCGCCACCATCACGAACTGGGATGGTTCGCCCGGCAGGCGTTGCGTCTGTTCGATGACCTCCGGCTGGAGCACGGACGGCTCGATCAGCCCATTCCGGTTGGAACACAAGGCGGTACGCTTCACGTCGAGCTCAACCACACCGATCCCGCGGTGCTGCCCGCCGGTTTCCGGACCGATAGTAACGATTCCCGGATCTTGAGTTGTGCCGCCAATCTCGCCGCCGAAGGCAGGCGAGTTACCTTAGTCAGCAAAGACATTCCCCTTCGCGTCAAGGCCGGCGCGGTTGGCCTGCCCGCCGATGAGTATCACGCCCAGGATGTCGTGGCCTCCGGGTGGTCGGGAATGGACGAGATCGACACCGCCGCCGAGGACATCGACGCGCTGTTCGCTGAGGGCGAGATCGATCTGGCCGAGGCTCGGAACATGCCCTGTCACACTGGGATTCGGCTGTTGGGCGGCAGCTCGCACGCGCTCGGCCGGGTGACCCCGGACAAACGCGTCCAGCTGGTTCGTGGCGACCGTGAGGTGTTCGGGCTGCGCGGCCGGTCCGCCGAGCAGCGGGTGGCGCTGGACCTGCTGCTCGATGAGTCGGTGGGCATCGTGTCCCTGGGCGGCAAGGCCGGCACCGGCAAGTCGGCGCTGGCCCTGTGCGCGGGCCTGGAGGCGGTGCTGGAACGCAGGACGCAGCGCAAGGTGGTGGTTTTCCGTCCGCTGTATGCCGTCGGCGGCCAGGAGCTGGGCTACCTGCCCGGTAGCGAGAGCGAAAAGATGGGCCCGTGGGCGCAGGCGGTGTTCGACACCCTTGAGGGCTTGGCCAGTCCAGCGGTGCTGGAGGAGGTGCTCTCCCGGGGCATGCTCGAAGTGCTGCCGCTCACCCACATCCGGGGGCGCTCGCTACACGACTCGTTCGTCATCGTCGACGAGGCGCAATCGCTGGAGCGGAACGTCTTGCTAACCGTGTTGTCGCGGTTGGGCACGGGATCGCGGGTTGTGCTGACCCACGATATTGCCCAGCGGGACAACCTGCGGGTGGGCCGCCACGACGGGGTTGCGGCCGTGATCGAGAAGCTCAAAGGCCATCCGCTGTTCGCGCACATCACCCTGCTGCGCAGCGAGCGATCGCCGATCGCCGCGCTGGTCACCGAAATGCTCGAGGAGATCACGGGGCCGTAATCGGCACCGGCTCGAGCGTACCCGCACGGCGAAAAATCGTGCCGGATCTCGCAGTGTGGTTACGCTCGCGGCCAGGGTGACGTTTTGTATGCCGAGTAGGCTGCCATCGTGCCGAAACGACCGGACAGCCAGGCCTGGCGCTATTGGCGGACCGTCTTGGGTGTCGTTGCGGCTGGCGCGGTCCTACTGATCGGCGGCCTGACAGGGCACGTGACGCGGGCCGACAACCTGAGCTGTTCGGTGGTCAAGTGCGTCGCGCTGACGTTCGACGACGGGCCCAGCCCGTTTGACGACCGGTTGCTGCAGATCCTGAAAGACAACGACGCCAAGGCCACCTTCTTCCTGATCGGCAACAAGGTGGCGGCCAACCCGGCGGGCGCCAAGCGGATCGCCGACGCGGGGATGGAGATCGGCAGCCACACCTGGGAGCATCCCAACATGGCGACGCTGCCCATGGAGGACATCGCGGCGCAGTTCTCCAAGGCCAGCGACGCGATCACCGCCGCAACCGGCCGGGCGCCGACGCTGTACCGTCCCGCCGGCGGACTGTCCACCGACGCGGTACGTCAGACCGCGGCCTCGTTTGGCCTTGCTGAAATCCTTTGGGATGTCATCCCTTTTGACTGGGCGAACGACTCGAATACGGCGGCTACCCGCCAGTTGCTGATGAGCCAGATCAAGCCGGGTTCGGTCGTTTTGTTCCACGACACCTACTCGAGCACCGTCGACCTGGTGTACCAATTCATCCCGGTGCTCAAGGCCAACGGCTACCGGATGGTGACGGTTAGCGAACTGCTTGGATCCCGGACGCCCGGCAGCAGCTATGGCAGCCGGGAAAACGGTCCGCCCGTCAACGAACTTCACGACATCCCGCCCAGTGAGATCCCAACGTTGCCAAACACTCCCTCGCCCAAGCCGATGCCCAACTTCCCGATCACCGACATCCCGGGCCAGAACTCCGGCGGGCCGAACAACGGTGCGTAAAACAGAAGTCCGTTCACTCGCCCGGCGTCGAGTTGCTGCGGCGTCTGCCCGCAAAAGCTCGCAACAAGTCGACGCTGGGCCGAGGTAATCGTGCAGCGAAAGTCAGCCCGCAGGCTATCGATTCAATACGGGATCGACCTCGCGTTGTCCTACATCATCGCCGTCATCGATGCGGCCGCCATCCTCATTCCATTGCGAGGTCAAATGTCCGCTGCGGCGAACGTCGACTTCTTTGAAAAGAACGTGCCGATGCTGTTCGTGCTCCCCGTGCTGGGGATCGTCTGCGTCGTGGTGGCCGGCATCAGGAGCCTTGCCCCCACGTTGCGCTGGTACGTCGCCGGCGAAGAGCCGAACACCGCTCAACGGGAAGCCGCAATGCGGCTCGCCGGCCGCCAAACGATAATCCTCTTGGCGGTCTGGGCCGCGTCCGGCGCAATCCTGATCCTCTTTAATCGCCACGACGGCACCGCACAACTGCTGCCGATGGTGCTCGGTGTGCTGCTGGGCGGCCCGGCCGCCGCAGGCACGGGGATGCTGCTTGCGCAACGCACCCTGCGTCCGATCATGGGTGCCGCCACGCTGGGTCGTGAGCCGCTATTGGCGGTTCCGAGTGTGTTTGCCCGACTGGTGATGTTGTGGTTCCTGTGCAGTGCGCTTCCTATCGCCGTGATTGCGACTCTCGTCGTTCTTCGCTCGTATGGCTGGCTGATTCAGAAGTCCGCGTCGTTGGACGTGCCCGTTCTGGTGGTGTCACTGGCAGCGCTGCTACTCGGGCTTCCGACGATGATCCTGACGTCGCGATCCATTTCCGATCCGATCGGCGAGGTCGTCGATGCGATGGCCGAGGTCGAACACGGCCGCATCGAAACCTACGTCGGGGTGTACGAGCGCTCCCAAATCGGCCGTCTGCAAACCGGATTCAATCGAATGGTCGCCGGGCTCGCCGAACGTGACCGGTTGCACGACCTGTTCGGCCGCTACGTGGGAACCGACGTCGCCCATCGCGCCATCGAAGAAGGTGCATCGCTGTCTGGCGATGTGGTCGAGGCGGCAGTGCTATTCATCGACCTGGTCGGTTCGACCCAGCTCGCGGAGAGCCGCCCGCCGCAAGAGGTTGCCGAGGTGCTGAATGATTTTTTCCGGATCGTGGTCGACGCCGTCGACGAACATCAGGGGCTGATCAACAAGTTCGCGGGCGACGCGGCTTTGGCCGTCTTCGGGGCTCCGTTGCGGACCGAGAGCCCGGCGTCCGCCGCGCTGGCGACAGCCCGCAGTTTGGTCACCCAACTGCGCCGGCTACCGGTGGTCGACTTCGGCATCGGCGTTTCGGCGGGCCGCGTCTTTGCCGGCAACGTCGGTGCCGAAAATCGTTATGAATACACGGTGATCGGTGACGCCGTCAACGAGGCCGCGCGGCTGGCCGACCTTGCGAAAACCTCGGACCGGCGGATCCTGTGTTCAGCGGCGGCAATCGAGCGAGCCGACGAGACCGAGCGGGCGCACTGGGCTGAACGCTATTCCACCGTGCTGCGGGGGCGTTCCGAAGCCACCCACGTCTCGGCGCCCGCCGGTCCCGGCTAGCGGGTCCGCGTCACGACTTGGTGACCCGCAGCGCCGCAATGACCTGGTTGATGACGCCCGCCGAGGCCGCATCGCCGATNNCGACGCGTCAGCAATCGCGATGTCGGCGTCCACCCGGGCGGCCTTGATCCCATCGACTGTGATCGACGAGGTCTTCAGCGGGCCCAGCGTGGGCATTGCGTTCGCGTAGCCGGGGCCGCCGGCCACGCACTGCATGAGCTTCGATGCTTGCGTGGAGACGTCCATGCTGGTGACGAAGTTGGTTACGGCGACCTCTGCCGACATCGCCCACTGACTGGCGCCGGGCACCGGTTGACTGACGCCGAGCGCGCCGATGAGGTTCGGGTTCTGGTCGTCGGAGAACACCGTCCACCCAGGCGCCGCTGTGGACAGGAACGACAGCTTGCCCGCGCCGATCGTGTCGCCGGGGGGCTTCTCGCCGCCGGACACATTGGGTGTGCACTCGGTCGCGTTCTGGTCGGAATTGATCGGCTGCGACGTCGGAATGCTCGTCGTGGCCGGCGCGGAGTGGTTGGCCTTGGGCGAGTTGTTGTCCTTGGTGAGGCCGATTACCACAAGAGCCACCACCGCGATGACGCCCAATACCGCGATGCCAGCCAGGATCAACCATGGCGTTTTCGAGCGTGGCCCGTTCGGCGGCGGTCCGGGCGGGTAGGGCCCACCTGGCCAGTTGGGGGGAGGATACGGCTGACCGGCCGGCGGGTACTGCTGGGGCGGGAACTGCTGGGGAGGGTAGCCGCCCGGCGGGTACGAGTAGGGGTTACCCGGCTGGTACGGGTACTCGCCGCCCTGCGGCTGGCCGCCCCGATACGGGTCCTGGCCATACGGATTCGATCCGGAGGGATCCTGACCGTAAGGACCACCGGGAGGAGACGTCATTGCCGAACCACCCTCACTCTCGTCGACGACTTCCGCGAAGGTAGCCGCGCAACCGCGTCACTGCAATTATGCGCGCGACACCGACACAATCGTCATTGCGCCGCGCTTGGGCATGGGGTCAGTCGTTAGCCCTGACATTAGCCATAGCCAGCACGTCGAGGCGGCGGTCGAGCTCCTCGATCGACAGCTTGTCGCCGATCAGGCCGCGGTCGATGACCGTCTGGCGAATGGTCTTGCGTTCCTTGAGCGCTTGTTTAGCCACCGCGGCGGCCTCCTCGTAGCCGATCGCCGAGTTCAGCGGCGTCACGATCGACGGCGACGACTCGGCAAGCTCGCGCAGGTGCTCGACGTGGGCGGTCAGTCCGGTGATGCAGCGCTCGGCGAACAGCTTCGACACGTTGGTTAGCAGCTTGAACGACTCGAGAATATTGCGGGCCATCATCGGGATGTAGACGTTGAGCTCGAAGGCGCCGCTCGCGCCGCCCCAGGCAACGGCCGCGTCATTGCCGATCACCTGCGCGGCAACCTGCGTAACCGCCTCCGGCAGAACCGGATTCACCTTTCCTGGCATGATCGAGCTACCCGGCTGCAGGTCCGGCAGCTGAATTTCCCCAAGGCCGGTCAGCGGGCCGGATCCCATCCAGCGGATATCGTTGGCGATCTTGGTTAGTGACACCGCGATGGTGCGCAGCGCACCGGATGCCTCAACCAGCCCGTCGCGGGCGGCCTGTGCTTCGAAAGAGTTTGCGGCCGTGCGTAACTCGGTGAGTCCGGTCTGTGCGACCAGCGTCTCGACCACCTTGGCGCCGAAGCCCTCGGGAGCGTTGAGGCCGGTGCCCACCGCGGTNNCCGCCGATCGCCAGCTCACCCAACCGGGGCAGCGTCGCGCGCACCCGCTCGATCCCGGCCTCGATCTGGCGGGCGTATCCGCTGAACTCCTGTCCGAGCGTCACCGGAACGGCGTCCATCAGGTGCGTGCGGCCCGATTTGACCACGGTGCGCCATTCGCCTGCCTTGGCCGCCAGAGCGCCGTGCAGCACCTCGAGTGCGGGGATGAGATGACGCACCGCGGCCTCGGTGGCCGCGATGTGCGTGGCGGTCGGGAAGGTGTCGTTGGACGACTGCGACATGTTGACGTCATCGTTGGGGTGCACCGAAACACCTTTGGCGGCCGCGATGCTGGCGATCACCTCGTTGGTGTTCATGTTGGAACTGGTGCCTGACCCGGTCTGGAAGACGTCGATGGGGAACTGGTCGTCGTGGCGGCCGTCGGCGATCTCACCCGCCGCGGCGATGATCGCTTCGGCTTTTTCCGGTGCCAGCAATCCGAGGTCCTTGTTCACTTGCGCGCAGGCGGCTTTCAGCAGGCCGAGCGCACGGATCTGGGTGCGTTCCAGACCCCGGCCCGAGATCGGGAAGTTCTCTACCGCGCGCTGGGTTTGGGCCCGCCACAACGCTTTCGCAGGTACGCGGACCTCGCCCATGGTGTCGTGCTCAATGCGGTATTCCGTGTCCTCAAGGCCGTCGGCCATCAGTCGGTTCCTCTTTGTTCGGGGTTCGTTGGGATTTGTCGAATGTTTATCTGGCTTTACGGCAGTGGATAGGCCGCGGTGCTATCGCCGGTGAAGTCGATGGCGGAGTATTCGTTGAGCTTCGAGAGCCGGTGGTAGGCCTCGATCATCCGGACGGTGCCCGACTTCGAACGCATCACGATCGACTGCGTGGTGCAGCCGCCGGGTTGGTACCGGACGCCCTTGAGCAGGTCGCCGTCGGTGACCCCGGTGGCGCAGAAGAAGACGTTGTCGCCGGACACCAGGTCTTCGGTCGTCAACACCTGGTCCAGGTCGTAGCCGGCGTCGAGAGCCTTGCGGCGTTCCGCGTCGTCGCGGGGCGCCAGTTTCGCCTGGATGGCGCCGCCCATGCACCGGATCGCCGCCGCGGCGATGATGCCCTCCGGGGTGCCCCCGATCCCGGCCAGCATGTCGGTACCCGAATTCGGCCGGGACGCCGAGATCGCGCCGGCGACGTCGCCGTCGGTGATCAGCCGGATGCGCGCCCCGGTGGCCCGGGCGTCCGCGATCAGCTGGGCGTGCCGGGGCCGGTCCAGGATGCACACGGTCATGTCCCGCACCGAGAAGCCCTTGACCTTGGCGACCGCCGCGATGTTGTCGGCGATGGGCGCGGTGATGTCGAGCACGTGTGCGGCCTCGGGCCCGACGGCGATTTTATTCATGTAGAACACCGCAGACGGGTCGAACATCGCGCCACGATCGGCCACGGCGAGCACCGAAATGGCGTTGGGCATGCCCTTGCTCATCAGCGTGGTGCCATCCACCGGGTCGACGGCGAAATCACACTCCGGACCGTCACCGTTGCCGACCTCTTCGCCGTTGTACAGCATCGGAGCTTCGTCTTTTTCGCCCTCGCCGATGACCACCACGCCGCGCATCGACACCGAGTTCACCAGTTCGCGTATCGCGTCGACCGCCGCGCGGTCGCCGCCCTCTTTATCGCCTCGGCCCACCCAGCGACCGGCGGCCATGGCACCGGCCTCGGTGACCCGAACCAGCTCCAGGGCCAGGTTTCGGTCCGGGGCTTCGCCGCGCGGCCGTACCTGCGATGAACCGGATCCCGACGAGGTAGCGCCCTCAACTGTCATGGTTGCATATTCTCCCAGAAGCAGATCGGTCCGTCGGACCTGGGCCGTGGCTGGTGACAGCCGGCCGGGATCCTCCTGGGATACTTCAAGCGTGACCGACGAACCGCAGCCGAACTTTGCGGGCGCTCCGGATGCTGGGGTGGCCCACGAGCCGGCTCCGGCAGGCTGGCCCGTTGCAAGGCCGGCCAAGCCGCGCCTGTTACAGGACGGCCGCGACATGTTCTGGTCGCTCGCGCCGCTGGTGCTCGGGTGCATCTTGCTGGCCGGCATGGTGGGGATGTGTTCGTTTGCGCCGCACGGTACCAACAAGGGGCAGATCCCGTCATACAACGTGGCGACGGCCTTGCGGGCGGACGCTGCCACGCTGGGGTTCCCCATTCGACTGC
>PLSK01000008.1 GCA_003165155.1 Mycobacterium sp.
CGCAGCTGTGCAGCGTGGTGCATGAGCTTCACTATAGGGCATGCTTCGTACTGCGCTCGTTCGGCTTCTTGACCCCCGGTTGGTGATAAATTCTCGATGAGTTTTACACTTGCGTACGCTCTGCGCGGCGCTACGCGTTCGGCCGTCGGTCTTTTGGTCCGAACCCGCCCCAGATATTCGATCTAGCACGGAAGGACCACGATGACGTCGGCTCAAAACGAGTCTCAGGGACTCGGCGATCTTGCTGCCAGGCAGCTTGCGAACGCTACGAAGACTGTCCCGCAGCTCTCCACCATCACCCCGCGGTGGCTGCTGCACTTGCTCAGCTTTGTACCGGTAGAGGCAGGCATCTACCGAGTGAACCGCGTGATCAACCCCGAGCAGGTTGCGGTCAAGGCCGAAGCCGGTGCCCTCACCGACGAGCCGTTGCCCGAGACCTTCGTCGACTACGAGACCAGTCCGCGCGAATACACGCTGCGCTCGATCGCCACCCTGCTCGATGTGCACACCCGTGTTTCTGACTTGTATTCGAGCCCACACGACCAGGTCGCACAGCAGCTGCGGCTGACCATCGAGACGATCAAAGAGCGCCAGGAATTCGAATTGGTCAACAGCCCCGAGTACGGGTTGCTTGCTCAGGTGACTCCGGAGCAGACGATCCAGACCCGCGGCGGTGCCCCGACCCCGGACGACCTGGACTCGCTGATCACCAAGGTATGGAAGACACCGAGCTTCTTCCTGACCCACCCGCTGGGTGTCGCCGCGTTCGGTCGCGAGGCCACCCGTCGCGGTGTGCCGCCCGTGGTGGTGAGCCTGTTCGGCGCCCAGTTCATCACCTGGCGAGGAATCCCGATCATTCCGTCGGACAAGGTTCCGGTCGAGAAGGGCAAGACCAAGATCATCCTGGTGCGCACCGGTGAGGAGCGCCAGGGCGTTGTCGGCCTCTTCCAGCCGGGTCTGGTCGGCGAGCAGGCGCCTGGGCTTTCGGTGCGGTTCACCGGCATCAACCAGTCGGCGATCGCGACCTACCTGGTCACCCTCTACACGTCATTGGCTGTCCTCACCGACGACGCACTCGCCGTGCTCGACAAAGTCGCTGTGGACCAGTTCCATGAGTACAAGTGAGTACCGAGCGGTAGACGCCGAAAGCGAGCTGCCCATTAGCGCCGCCGAAATCGCGGCGCTGGCCACCCAGCTGTATGCCGCCAGCATTCGGCCGGGGCCCGACAGCCCGCCTCAGGCGGTTCCGGTCGCCCCACGGGGCAACGTGCCGGACACCACTGCCGCAACATCGGCCGGACAGACGGCCGCTGGTTCAGCCGACCTGTACCCGGCTCCCGTTCCATTGGTCGGGTTGAGCGATATCTACATACCGGCACCGACGTCTCCGGAGCCCGGAGGCCCACCGCAGACGGTGCCCGTCGCCCCGCGGGGCAACGTGCCCGACGCGACGGCAGCTCCGTCGGCCGCCCAGACGGGCGGGGGGGTTTTCGATCCCTATTTGCCGCCCGGTGTGGGCGACCTGAGCGCGTTCGCGGTACCCAGCCAGGGCATCGTCCCGACCGTGCCCGGAGTTTTGGCCGGCGCTTCGCCGACCGCCCCGGTCGCCCCGCGTGGTTCGGCACCTTCGCCTTTGGCACCTTCGCCTTCGCCTGTGCCCTCGTGGCTGCCGGGGGCGCCGTCGGTTGCGGACCTCGGCTGGTCTGATGCGCCACCTGCCGGTGCTCCGGCGGGGAACGACGCCGACTACCACTTTCTGACCCGCGTGCCAGAAGCCGATCCGGTACCACAGTTACCGGACGACCACGAGATCTTCGACGTCGACGCGGTGCGGGCGGACTTCCCGATCCTGCGGGAGACCGTCAACGGAAAGCCGCTGATCTGGTTCGACAACGCCGCGACCACGCAGAAGCCGCAGATAGTGATCGACCGGCTGTCGTACTTCTACGCCCACGAGAACTCCAACATCCACCGCGCCGCGCACGAGTTGGCGGCGCGGGCGACCGATGCCTATGAAGAGGCCCGCGACACGGTCCGTCGATTTATCGGCGCATCGAAATCCGAAGAGATCATCTTCGTTCGCGGCACCACGGAAGCTATCAATCTGGTGGCTTATGCCTGGGGTGGCAAGCATTTGTCACCTGGCGATGAGATTGTTATCACTCATTTGGAGCACCACGCCAATATCGTCCCTTGGCAACTGCTTTCCCAGCAGACGGGTGCGATCCTGAAAGTCGCACCGGTCGACGACGCCGGCAATTTGCTGATGTCGCAATTCGAGGATCTGCTCGGGCCGAAAACAAAGCTGGTGGCGGCGACTCAGGTGTCGAATGCGCTGGGGACAGTGACGCCAGTCGACAAGATCGTCGAGCTGGGTCACCGCTATGGTGCCCGGGTGCTGATCGACGGCGCTCAGTCGATCCCGCATCTGCCGGTCAACGTGTCCGAGCTCGGCGCCGATTTCTTTGTGTTCTCCGGCCACAAGATTTATGGCCCCACCGGGATCGGTGTGCTTTACGGATCCGAGGAGGCGCTCGCCGAGACACCGCCGTGGCAGGGCGGCGGCAACATGATCGCCGATGTCACCCTCGAGCGGTCGCTGTACCAGGGGCCACCGAACAAATTCGAGGCCGGCACCGGCAACATCGCGGACGCCGTCGGTCTGGGGGAGGCGTTGCGTTACGTGGAGCGGCTGGGCATCGACCGTATCGCGGCCCGCGAGCACGCCTTGCTGGACTACGCGACTCCGCGCCTGGCCGACATCCCGGGTGTCCGCTTGGTGGGCACCGCAACCGAGAAGGCCAGCGTGCTGTCGTTCGTGCTGGCCGGACACGAGCCGATCGAAGTGGGCAAGGCGCTCAACTCCGAAGGCATCGCGGTGCGCGCCGGCCATCACTGCGCACAGCCAATCCTGCGTCGCCTGGGCTTGGAGGCCACCGTTCGCCCGTCGTTCGCGTTCTACAACACGTTCGAGGAAATTGACGTCTTCATCAACGCGGTACGTCGAATCGCCGAGGGCGGCACAAACGCCGGCTGACGTCCGCTAGGTTATTTTCTGGCTGATTGCAACCCTACGAAACGTTTCGGGTTGCTCGTAAGCTCGCGTCGTGCTTCTATCTGCAATCAGGCGGCGTGGCCCAATCGTGTCCTGTGGATGCAATTAATCCATTGCGGGACAAGGAATTACGAGTAATTGCAATAAATTCTGTTTCGTTGACGTAAAAATGGGGGCCGCTATGAGCCGTATGGAAATGTGGACAACCCGGGGGGATATGCACACCCGATGAGTGGTTCGACCCTCGCAAAGCCCATGAACGCGCTGGGCGAGTTCTTTATCCTCAGCGCCGAATCATTGGTGACGT
>PLSK01000058.1 GCA_003165155.1 Mycobacterium sp.
CCCGCCAACAGCGGAAACGCGCAGTCGTCGAGTTCCATCACGACACCCTCGAGCGCCTTGAGCGCGGGTTCGATCTCGAGCAGCCGCAGCTCGATCGGGCGGTCGGGTCCCAGCAGCGAGCCGCTAGCCAGACGGAACAACAGGCTGTAGCCGATCTGGCCGGCCGCGCCGGTGACGGCGACCTTGAGAGGACTTGCACTCACTTCGGTTTACTCCTTTTGTGGAACTTCGGTCTGGCATGAAACCCTGTCGAAACTAGCGCACTCCTGCCAGGCCGGAACCCTCCGGTCCAACACCAGGGCTTGTTTTCTCCGGGTTCCCCATGGGTCTGCACAGCAACCGTCCCTTGCCCACTGGCCAGCCCGGACTTTTCATGTCGCGTTTTGCCTGGACGCGTAGCATGAACCACCGCCCGGTCAGAGCCGCGCCGCGTTGGGAGGTTGAGGTGTTCGAGGGGCTAGACGCACTGCCCGACCCGCTGCGGGCAATCGCGCCGCCGCGGCAGCAGCAACCCACTCCCGCTCCCGTGCGTCACCGCGCACCGCTGATCGACTGTGGCATTTACGTCGAAGGCCATCGGCTGTCCGGCAAGTACACGTACGCCGCGGCACTGAGCAAGGTGCGCGAGATCGAAGCGATGGGACACGAGGCGTTCGTCTGGATCGGCCTGCACGAGCCCGATGAGACCGAGATGCANNACACGCTGTTTCTTGTGTTGAAGACCGTCAATTACGTCCCGCACGAATCGGTGGTGCTGGCCCACGAGATTGTCGAAACAGGCGAGGTGATGATCTTCGTCGGCAGGGACTTCGTGGTCACGGTTCGCCATGGCGAGCATGGCGGATTGTCCGACGTACGCAAAAGTATGGATGCCAACCCCGAGCAGCTGCGGCTAGGTCCGTTCGCAGTCATGCACGCCATCGCCGACGACGTCGTGGATCACTACCTCGAAGTGACACGGCTGATGGAATGCGATATCGACGCCATCGAGGAAGTGGCTTTTTCCCCGGGCCGCAGGCTCGACGTCGAGCCGATTTACCTGCTCAAACGCGAGGTCGTCGAACTACGCCGGTGCGTGAACCCGCTGTCCCAGGCGTTCCAGCGGTTGCAGACCGAGAACAGGGACCTGATTTCCAAGGAAGTGCGACGCTATTTGAGGGACGTCGGCGACCACCATACGGCGGCCGCGGACCAGATCAGCAGCTACGACGACATGCTGAACTCGCTGGTGCAGGCGGCGCTGGCCCGGGTGGGCATGCAGCAGAACTCCGACATGCGCAAGATATCGGGCTGGGCCGCGATCGCGGCGGTGCCGACCGCGATCGCTGGCATCTACGGCATGAACTTCGAGTTCATGCCCGAGCTGAAGTGGCACTGGGGCTACCCGGTGGTGGTCTCCTTCATGGTCTTCGTCTGCCTTTTCCTGTACCGCAACTTCCGCAACAACAACTGGCTGTAGCGCACGACCTACCGCGAGCTAACTGGGTTGGCCTGCCGGGCGATTCGGATCCAGCACATCGACGCCGTCGTTCTGCCACGCCTGTCGCATCGCCTCGGCGCCTTTGAGTCGCACCCAGGCCGCCTCGGTGGCGGTGACGGGGGTCGCCGCGAGAAAGCTCACGGGGTCGCTCGGCGCTTCCAGCGGCAAATCGGGGATACCGCTGCGGCCCAACAACACCGCGGTGAACGGCGCCCGCCCAGACGGTCGCGCCCATAACGGCGTGCCGAGGTCGATCAGTGCGTCGGCGACCAGCACCACGCCGTCGACAGCCGGCGTAGCCGCCAGTATCGCCAGGCTGCGCGCCAACCCGCTGACCGGCCCCGGGTCTCGCAGGCACAGCACGACTTCGGCACGCGGGCCACGCTCTTGGTCGACGAGGATCTGCGTCGGATCGGTCATCGGATGGCGCGAGCACCCCAACGACACGTAGCGCACCAGCCCGTCTGCCCCGGGGCGAAATCGCAGCACCTCGATGGGTTGAGTACCGAGAAACGTCACGCTGGCGGAATCGGGTTCGGCATTAAGGCCGCCGAAACCGGCCTGAGCGAAGTGGGCGCGCAGGTGTTCGCGTACTTGGTCCAGGACGTGTGTCACTCGGTTGCGGGCAGCGCAGCAATGGTGAGGTTCACACCCGAGTCGGCGTCGAAAACCGCAAGTCTTGTTGTGTCACAAGCTACCTCGATCGACTGTCCGAGGGCCGCCTTCGACTCAGCGGGAACCCTCGCCACAAATTGATTCGCCGGCAATTCCGACTCGGCGACCAGCTCGTCCAACTGAGCCGAATGCACGTCAGAGCTCGCGGTGGCGAAGTAGACGTATTTGTCGGCTCCCAGCGATTCGACCAGATCGACTTTCGCCTTGAAGATCAGCGCCTTGATGCGCTGATACCCATCGATCAACGCGGCATCGGCCAGATGCTCGGGACGCACGCCGACGATGACGTTGTCCGGCTTCGGGTGTGAAGCGATCGTCACCTGGACTTCCGGCGTCAGCATCACCTCTCCGAACGGCAGGGTCAGTCCGGTCGGGGTGAGCGTGGCGGGGAAGAAATTCATCGCCGGCGAGCCGATGAAACCGGCGACAAAGAGATTGGCGGGACGCTCGTAGAGCTCGTCGGGGGTCGCGATCTGCTGCGCAACGCCGCCGTGCATCACCACCACGCGGTCGCCCAGCGTCATGGCCTCGGTCTGGTCATGGGTGACGTAAACCGTTGTAGTGCCTAGCCTCTTCTGCAGCCGGGCGATCTCGCCGCGCATCTGCACCCGCAGCTTGGCGTCCAGGTTGGACAACGGCTCGTCCATCAAGAATGCCTTCGGATGGCGCACGATTGCCCGGCCCATCGCAACGCGCTGTCGCTGCCCCCCTGACAACTGGGACGGCTTGCGATCCAGAAGCGCAGTCAGATCAAGGGTTTCGGCCGTCTCCTCGACCTTCTGCGCGATGTCCGCCTTCTTCATCTTCGCTAGCGTCAGCGGGAACGCGATATTCTGCCGCACCGTCATATGCGGGTACAACGCATAAGACTGGAACACCATGGCGATGTCGCGGTCTTTCGGCGGCTTCTCGTTCACTCGCTCGCCGCCGATCCGCAGCTCGCCGGACGAGATGTCCTCAAGCCCGGCAATCATGTTCAGCGTCGTGGTCTTGCCACATCCCGAAGGCCCGACCAGGATCAGGAATTCGCCGTCGGCGATGGTGATGTTCAGGTCCTTCACCGCTGTGGCGCCGTCGGGGTAACTCTTATTGACGTGCTCCAGCACAATCTCGGCCATCGCGCTATCCCTTCACAGCGCCAGAAGTCAACCCGGCAACAATTCGTCGTTGGAAGATTAGAACAAAGGCGATGATCGGAACCGTAATCACCATTGCGCCGGCCGCGATCGATCCGGTTGGTTCCTCGAATTGAGAACTGCCGGTGAAGTTGGCGATTGCCACCGGCGCGGTGATCGCCGCCTTGGTGGCGGTCAGCGACAGCGCCAGCAGCAAGTCGTTCCAGGCGAAGATGAACACCAGGATCGCGGCAGTGACCAGTCCCGGCGCAGCCAGCGGAACGATCACCCTGCGGAAAGCCTGACCGGCAGTGGCGCCATCCATCTTCGCGGCCTTTTCCAAATCCCATGGGATCTCTCGGAAGAACGCCGACAATGTGTAGATGGCCAGCGGCAACGCAAAGGTGATGTAGGGCAGGATCAGCCCGGGCCAGCTGTCGAACAGGCCGATGGCGCGTTCGATATTGAACAGCGGCGTCACCAGCGAGATCGCCGGAAACATGGCGATCAACAGGGTAGTGCCGATGAGCAGCCGCTTGCCGGGGAAATTCAGCCGGGCAATCGCGTAGGCCGCCATCGCGCCGAGCACCACCGCGATCACTGTGCTGGTCAGCCCGATTCCGAGGGAGTTGATCAGCGCCGACGCGAAGAAATCGCCGCGAAAGATGCCGCGGTAGTTGTCGAACGTCACCGTCGACGGAATCAGCCGGCCGTCCCTGACCGTTGAGGTCGGTTTGAGTGACAGGCTGAGAATCCACANNGCGCCTCCCCAGTTAGCGGCCATCGTTATTACCGCCAGGCGCTCCCCCGTCTTGATAAGCACCGAACACCTTGATGAAGACAATCGCGATCAACCCCACGCAGAGAAATATCAGCACGCTGATCGCCGAGCCAAGCCCCACGTTGAAGCCCTTGAACAGGTTGTCGTAGCCCAGGATCGACACCGAGTCGGTGTTGTATTCGCCCTGGGTCAGCACATAGATGTTGTCGAAAATGCGGAAGGCGTCCAGCGTCCGGAACAGCAGCGCAACCACCACCGCCGGCTTGATGATCGGCATGATGATCCTCGTCAGCCGCCGCCACGCGCCGGCGCCGTCGACCTGCGCGGCTTTGAGCAGATCCTCGGGAACCAGCGCCAACCCGGCCAGCAGCAGCAGCGACATGAACGGGGTGGTCTTCCAGACCTCGGCGATCACGACCACGCCCAGCGCCGGGATCTGTTCGGTCAGCGGCGCGCTGCCCTGCGGCAACAGATTGGCCAGATACCCGGTGCCGGGCGTCCAGGCGTAGTACCAGCTGTACGACGCGGCCACCGTGACGATGCCGTACGGGATGAGTACCGCGGTGCGGACCAGCCCTCGGCCGATCAGGGTGTGATGCATCACCAGCGCCAGCGATAGGCCCAGCACGAATTCGATCGACACCGAAGCCACCGTGATCGCCAGCGTCACCGCGAGCGCCGTCCACCAATATTGGTCGGTCAGGATCGTTTGGTAATTGCCCAGGCCGATGAATGCGGTGTCGCGGGGGGTAGCGAGGTTATTGCGCTGCAGGCTCAGCCACATCGCGTAGCCGATCGGATACGCCGTCACCGCAAGCATCAAAAATGCCGCAGGTGCAACCAGGATGAATGCCAGTCGCTGTTCCGAACGCCGGTTCGCGGTAAGCGCCGCGGTCAAGGCAGCAGCCCCTTGCCGTCGATGGCCTTCTGCACCTGCGCGGTGAGCTTGTCGGCTGTCCTTTCCGGGTCGATCTCGGTCACGGGGCTCAGCGCCGCCGACAGCCGCAGCGACACCGCCTGATACACCGGCGTCGCGGGTCGCATCGCGGCGTCGGTGAGCTGTTGGCGAATTTCGCTGTGCATCGGGTACTTCGCCTGGAATTGCGGGTCGGCGTAAAGCGACGTCCGTACCGCCGGTAGACCTCCGCTGATCGAGGTGTACTTCTGATTCTCCAGGTTGCGCAGGCACCTGACGGCTTCGAACGCTTCGGCCTTGTGAGTGGTTGTGCTGGCCACCGCCAAGTTCAATCCGCCGATCGTCACTTTGGCCGGCTCGCCAGGCACCACCCCCGGGTAGGGCGCGAAACCGAAGACCTTCCGGCTGGCGTCGTAAGCGATGCGGAACTGCTCATCGTTGGGCACGAACGTCCCGAAGCCGTTGATGCTGCCCGCCAATTCGGGAATCCGGTTGAGCGGCAGGAATGGCACGCCGCCTTTCACCGCGTTCTCCAGTATCGAGGCCAACACAAACGGCCAGTTGACCTCCAGAGCGGCCCTGCCCTGTTCGACCGCCAACCGTGCGGAGCCCTCGTCGGTCCGGGTGATCGACGGGTCGGCTCCTTGCGCGGTGGCCACCGATTTGATGATCCGTAACGCGGCCACGGTGGCGGCCCGGTGTTCGGGGGTATCGGTCAGGGTGACGTGGCGGCCGTCCTCGGAGAGCACCTGGCCGCCGGCACTCGCCAGCAGGGTGTTGAACCACACCACCAGACCCTCACCCTCGTTGGCCTGCACCGCAATCCAGCCGGGGCCGCCGCGCGCATGCAACCGCGTCGCGTCGGCCACCATGGCATTCCAGCTATGCGGCGGTTGGTCCATCAAATCAGTTCGATACCAAAGCAATTGGGTATTGGTGGTGACGGGGGCGCCATACAGCCTGCGCCTCCAGGTGGCGGTTGCGAGCGGGCCCGGCAGGGTATCGTCGGTGGCGTCCGCCTCGGCTTGCCCCGCCGGATCTTCGGAAAGCGGCAGCGCCCACCCCGCCTCGGCGAACTCCGCGGTCCACACCACGTCCAGCGCCATCACGTCCAGCGTTCGGTCGTGACTACTCAGCCGCCGGGCCAGTTGCAATCGCTGCTCATCGGGGGACCTGGCCAGACTCACGTGCGCCACGGCGAACCTGCCGCCGGCCTGCTCGGTGCAGCGGCGGGCGACTTCGCTGAATGTGGCGCCGTCGGTGGCCGGTGTGTAGAAGCTGATCACCAGCCCGTTATGGCCCGACCCGCACGCCGACACCACCGACGCGGCAGCAAGGGTGGACAGCGCGGCTGCTCCGACTTGGCGTGCGCGCCTGCGGCACCTCCCCAGAACGTCAGATCGCAAGGCGCGCCAGCAGATCCCGCGCTTTCTCCGCGTTCTGCGGATCGCAGAGTACGTCGTAACGACCGGCCACCAACTGCATGGTCGAACTGAAATCCCTTGTACCACGTGCCATTGCGTACGGAACCGCGGAAGTGATCAGCCCGAAGAACACTCCGGCCACCAGACCGGTGATCAGCGCGCCCCAGGCGCCTGCCGAACTGGGACTGAAGAATCCGAGTACCAAGCCGATGAACACGCCAAGCCAGGCACCGCTCAGAACGCCACCACCGAGCACCTTGGTCCACGTCAGCCGGCCGGTGACCCGCTCCACCTGCATCAGGTCGACGCCGACGATGGTTACCTGCTGGACAGGGAACTGCTGGTCGGATAGGTAGTCGACGGCCCGCTGCGCCTCGGCGTAGGTGGGATAAGACCCGACCGGCCAGCCCTTGGGCCGAGTCGGCAGTCCGGGCACCCGGCGTCGACCCGCGCCCGCACCTGACGGCGACGCGCCGGGAACCTGTCCAGGCTGGAAGGGGCTAGTCATCGCTGCTCATTGTGCTCCGCCTTGGGCTTTCTTTCATCTCTAGGTTTCATCTCTGGCCCTCACACCCTATCGAGGCGACCGCCAGGCAACGTGCAAACAAACACGCCGCCACCGCGGTGATGCACACGGCGCGGGCGCTGCCGTCCTCTGTGCTGCTGCCTAGGCTTTCCCCATGGGATCGGTCAACAGGGTTTACGCGGCGCGACTCGCGCGGATGTTGGTGCTGGGTCCGCTCGGCGAATCGATCGGGCGCGTCCGCGACGTCGTGATCAGCCTCAGCATCGTCCGCCAGCAGCCGCGCGTCCTGGGGCTGGTTGTCGATTTGGCCACCCGCCGCAGCGTTTTCATCCCGATGCTCAGGGTCTCTTCAATCGAGCCCAACGCGGTGACGCTCAATACGGGCAGTGTTTCGCTGAGCCACTTCGAGCAGCGGCTGGGTGAGGTGCTGGTTATCGGTCAGGTGCTCGACACCCCGGTCAAGATCAACGATCCTGAACTGCCGGAGCTGGCCGGCCTTGACGTCGTGATCACCGACCTGGGTATCGAGCAGAGCAGAACCCGCGACTGGCTGGTGACCCGGGTCGCGGTCCGCAGTCAGCGACGGCTGGGACGGCGCGGCCCGGCGCACGTGGTGGACTGGCAATGCGTGCAGGGTTTGACGCCGTCGGCGTTGTCGATGCCGGGCCAGGCGGTGGCGCAGTTGCTACATCAGTTCGAGGGACGCCGCGCGATCGACGTGGCGGACGCTATCCGCGGGCTGCCGCCCAAGAGGCAGTACGGCGTGTTCAAGGCCCTCGACGATGAA
>PLSK01000267.1 GCA_003165155.1 Mycobacterium sp.
GCGGTCCCGGCCCTCATTTCGGCGTCCACGACGCCGACGATCTGGCTGAGCACCGTCTCGAATTGTCGTTCGAGAATGCCGCGGATTTCAATATCGGTGTGGCGGGCCGCATTACAGGCCGCTACCACCGGGTCGTTGTTGGTATACACGGCGGCGGCGCTGCCGACCATCCGTTTGGCGAATTGCTCCGGCGATTCGTCCGGCTGGCGTGGGGCGAAGTACTGCGTGAGTTCTTCGAGTTCTTCGGCGGCCTCGGCCAGGATCTGCGCGAGTACCGCGTACTTGGAGTCGAAGTAGAAGTAGAAACCGGACCGCGCCACCCCCGCCCGGTTGCTGATGGTGCTGACCGACAGCTCGGCGAACGATGTCTCCTGTAGAAGATCGCGCACAGCCTGCATGATCGCCCGTCGATGCCGGTCACCCCGGCGTCGCGTCGCCGGCGCACTTTGCACCGGCGCGGCGGGACGGCTACTCACTCCGCTGACCTTTCACCACGCGCCTCCAAAAACAAAACTTGACAGCCGTCAAGTTTCTCCCGAATCATAGTCAATGAGTGACGACTGTCACCGTCGCGGGACCGCAAAGGAGCGCCCATGGCCGCCACCATCAGCACGCCGCACTATCTACTCGACCAAGCGCGGCGCCGGTTCACCCCATCGGTCAACAACATCCCCGGCATGGGACTGCTGGAACGCAGGCTGCTGAACACCGAATTTCCGGAGAGAAAGTTGGCCGACCCGCCGCCGGGCAGCGACCTCAAGCCGGTCCTGGGCGACGCCGGGCTGCCGATCGTCGGGCACCTCATCGAAATGCTGCGTGGCGGCCCCGACTATCTGATGCACATTTACAAAACCAAGGGGCCGATCGTATTTGGAGACTCGCCGGCGTTGCCGTCTGTCTCGGCACTGGGCCCCGATGCCGCGCAGGTCATCTACTCCAACCGCAACAAGGACTACTCGCAGCAGGGTTGGACCCCCGTCATCGGGCCATTCTTCAACCGGGGCCTGATGCTGCTCGACTTCGAAGAACACATGTTCCACCGGCGCATCATGCAAGAGGCGTTCGTGCGCTCGCGGCTGGTCAGCTACGTCGAGCAGATGGACCAGGTTGTGTCGCAGGTGATCGCCAACGACTGGGTCGCTAACGACGCACGTTTCCTGCTCTACCCGGCGATGAAGGAGCTGACGCTCGACATCGCCTCGATGGTGTTCATGGGTCACGAACCGGGCACCGACCGTGAGCTGCTCACCAAGGTGAACAAGGCGTTCACGACGACGACCCTCGCCGGCAACGCGATCATCCGCACCAGCGTGCCGCCGTTCACTTGGTGGCGAGGCCTCAAGGCCCGAGAACTCCTGGAGCACTACTTCGCCGCCCGAGTCAAGGAGAGCCGCGGCAAGGACGGCAACGACCTTTTGTCGGTGCTGTGCCAGACCGAAGACGAGGACGGCAACCGGTTCTCCGACGAGGACATCGTCAACCACATGATCTTCCTGATGATGGCCGCCCACGACACGTCGACGTCGACCAGCACGACGATGATCTACCACTTGGCCGCCAACCCGGAGTGGCAGCAGCGCTGCCGCGACGAATCCGACCGCCTCGGCGACGGGCCACTCGACATCGAGTCGCTGGAGAAACTGGAGTCGCTCGACCTGGTGATGAACGAATCGATCCGGCTCGTCACGCCGGTCCAGTGGGCGATGCGCCGGACCGTGCGCGACACCGAGCTATTGGGCCACTACATACCCGGGGGCACCAACGTCATCGCATTTCCCGGGCTGAACCACCGTCTGCCGGAAATTTGGACGGACCCGCTGAAGTTCGATCCGGACCGGTTCACCGAGCCGCGCAACGAACACAAACGGCACCGGTACGCGTTCTCGCCATTCGGCGGCGGCGCACACAAGTGCATCGGAATGGTGTTCGGCCAGTTGGAGATCAAGACGATCTTGCACCGGCTGCTGCGCCGCTACCGGCTGGAACTCCCCCGGCCGGGTTACGAGGCGCGGTGGGACTACAGCGGTATGCCGATACCGATCGACGGCATGCCGATCGTGCTGCGCCCGCTCTGACTCGCGGCTACGCAGCCCGTTGCTCGCTGCACAACCGGTTAGCGCAGGCGATCACCGCGCGCAGCGCGGACTGGGTGGGGTCCTTCGACCAGCCCATTGCCCACTCGGCGCGGACCCCGTCGCTGCCGCGGATGAAAGTCGCGGTGTATTCCGCTGATCGCATCTGATGGAAACTCAGCGTCTCCACCGTGACCCCGCGTTCGTGCAGCATCGCGGTGAGAGCCGCAACCGGCCCGCTGGCGGCGGCGGTCGAGGTGCTGATGCGATCGCCGACGGCAATCATTGCCCGAAAGTTGCGGGCCTGCGGACCTAGCCGCCCGACGGGGCGCTCGGTGTCGGTACACGCCCAGTGTCCAAGCCGCAGGGGGCCGGCAGTGTGACCGTACGTCGCGACAAAGCTGTCCCACGACATCTCGTCGGCGAGCTCGCGCAGTCCGCGCGGCAAGGGGGTGTCGAAGTGGTCGGCGAACGACGGGATACATGTTGGCAGTGAAAGAGATTTTGTAAGAGACATTGTGTCGGTCTTCTCTGGTCAGCAGGAGCGACCGACGGGTAGTAGCTTTCGACCCACAGCGGGGGGTCGGTCTGGATCAGACCCCGCTGCGGGTGCTGGCTACTACAGCTCGTTCAAGAAGACGCACGAGCGCCGACGTTAGACGCCGCGGGGCGGCAATGCAAATTCATTTCACGTGCTTTGACTCCGGCGGTCGCGAAACTTGCGCCAAGACCCCGAACCGGCACGCGGTGTCACATCATGGCGATAGCATGTGGAACGGTTTGGGACACAAGAAATACTTACGAGCGAACGAAAGGCGCGATCAATGACCGCGATGAAGACCAGCAAGGGCATGCCGTCAGTTCGGATACTGGGTGCGGTGCTGGCCGCGTTGTTCGCGATGTTTGCCGCCGGCTGCGCACAGGCCGCCACCCCCAGCACCGGCCCCGTGCTGACCACGCCGACCCCCAAGAGCGCTCCGGCACCTGGTGTTGCGGCCGTGGCACCGATGCAGCCTTCGGCGTCTAGGGCGTAGTCGGGTTCCCGTTTCGGCGTTAGCTGTTCGGCCGCGGCGACGGGTTAAACCGCAGATATGCCTGGATGGTCGTACCGGTTGTGGCGGTGTGGGTACGCACCAAATCCGACATGGCATTGACCAAGAACAGTCCGCGGCTGGCAGGGCCGCCTGGGCCTGGGTCCAGGCATCCGGCCAACGGGTCATCGAGCCGTCCGCTGTCGCGCGCCTCACAGACCAAATGATCAGCGTGCCGCCAGAAGGCCAGCCGGCACGCTCCGTTGGTATACATCAAGCTGTTGGTGGCCAGCTCGGTGGCGATCAATTGCAGATCCTCGATGCCGTCCTCTGAGAGTCCAACCCAACCCGCGTAGTCGACGGCGAAAGAACGCGCCGGGCGCAAGTCCTCAGACTTCCTGACGATGTATGTAACGGCCGCCGGGTTGGCGGGGAGCGGCTGGTTGCAACGGGCCAGTACCTGGTCTGGCGCGTAATCGGTGCTGCGGTGTAGGGATCCCGATCTCCACAACAGGGGGTGGGTCGCGCGAGCGTCCGCCAGCACGGCCTCATCCAACCGGTCTGCGTCGTACAGGCACAGCTCCGTCACCTGGTGGCCTTCGAACGCTGCATTGGCCAAAGCCTCGAGCTTCGCGCAGGCAAGCGATTCATCCACGGTGCGTCCAGGCCAGACCAGTTGGCTGACGATCCGCAACCGCCGATTCGGGTGATCCCGTGCAAAAGAACCCGCCAGCGCCAAAAGCCGGCTCGGGTTGCGAGCCACCTCGGTGATGTCCATCGATCGCAAATCGGCAGGCAATCCGTCGCAGGCACCCCACAAGGCATCGCGTAGCGACGCCAGCCTGTCGCCCGGTACAGCCACCAACACCGGCTCGTCCATCGCCAAGCCGTCGAGCACGAAGCGCGCCACGAAGTCCAGGTATTCCGCTTGGGAGTGATAAAACAGCGCGGAATGAACGAAGCCTCCGTGCTCCGCTTCCGTGCCCGTGGTCATCTCAGCGCTCCCGCTTTCGATCAATTCGCCATCCCCCTGCCGGGCAGCTAACCGCCTATTCNNCATACCCGCGGCGGGCCCCCGCTATGCGCGCCGGAGGCATTCGCGTGGCATTCGGGTGCTCCTAAAGCCACAACGCGGCCGCCGCATCCAGATGCCGCCGGACCCGATAGCGGGCCAGACTGTCGTCGCCGGCCTCGATCGCCTCGAGAATCCGCAGGTGAGCATGCTCAACGGCGACGACGTCGCCCCAACTTGGCAGCTCCTGCTCGGTGCTGGTCCAATGCCGGCGGAAGAACTCGACGATGATCCGCAGGAACAGCTCCAGCAGTGCATTGCCGGCTAACTGCGCCAGTCCGACGTGGAACCGAAACTCCTCGACAGCGGCCGCACGCACATCGATCTCTCGGGACTCTCCGTCCAGGCCCGTGCCATGGACGGTCAAGAAGGCCGCGACCTCGGCTTCGGTGCGCCGCTTCACGACTTTGGCGACTACTTTGGCAACATTGTCGATCTCGATGGCATCCCGGACGCAGCGCAGGTCTTCCCGACTGGGTTTGCGGTACTGCAGGCAGAGCGCGATGGTGTCGATACTGGCCTGTGCCTGGGGCTTTGCAACGACCAACCCTCCGCCGGGCCCGCGGCGCATACGCGCGATCGAGTGATATTCCAGCAGCCGCACCGCTTCCCGCAACGCGGCGCGGCTCACGCCATAGCGTTCCAACAGCGCAGTCTCAGTTCCGAAGACTGAACCGATCTGCCAGCCGCTGGAGGCGATCTCATCGCCGATGGTGGCCGCCAGCACCTCAGCCAATTTGCCCCGGGGCGCTTCGCGCTTGAGTCGCGCCATTTGGCCCTGGCTGGCTTCGACGCGGTGGTGCTGCTGCAGCCAGGCGGTCACTGCCTCGACATGTCGCTCGCTCAGCGTCTTCGCCCGTGCGGAATCGCCCGCGGTGACCGCGGCGACGAGTTCGGCGTGGTCGTTGTGCATGTGGTCGACCGCCTCGATGGCCTCACTTGCCGAGTCCGTCCGCGATTGGCGCGCGTATCGTGCGGTCATCCTTATCAAGACGTCGATAAATAGTTGTAGCACAGGGTTTTTCGATCGCTCTGCCAGCGCGCTGTGGAATTCGTCTGGTGGCGCCGGTAGACCGGGCTTCCATTGCTGCTCTGCGCGCAGCACCGCGCGGAGCCGCTCGATCCCTGCCTCGTCGATGCGTTCCGCGGCGAGGGAGGCCGCCAGCGGTTCCAGCACCAGGCGCGCATTGAGCAAGTCGCCCAGCGTCGTACCCAGGTATTCGAGATAGATGACCACAGCGCGGGTCGCGGGTCCCGCATCGGGTTCGCAAATCAGCAGGCCGCCGTTGGGTCCGCGACGCATCCGGGCCACTTGATGGTGCTCGACGAGACGGACGGCTTCCCGCAGCACTGAGCGGCTTACGCAAAAGCGTTGCTGTAGCGCCTGTTCCGAACCCAGTGACTCGCCGATAGCCCAGCCGCGGCGGACGATCTCCGCCTCGATCTGCCGCGCGATCATCGAGGCTCGTTTATCCGCTCGGTCGGCGGCCGGCTCGGCACTCATCCGAGGCTCAATTAAGCGCTTCTGCAAGGTGTCTCAACATGTGAGCAACATGCATCCCGCGATGGGACCACCGCCCACGGAAATCACGCCCACCTCGGGGCGCTTCGACACCTGTCGCTCCCCCGCCTCGCCGCGTAACTGCAGGCACGCTTCGTGCAGGGTCCAGTAGCCATGCATTCGTCCGGCCGAAAGTTGACCACCGTAAGTGTTCAGCGGCAGTGCGCCGTCGCGGGCGATCCGCGTCCCGCCCTCGACGAACGGACCGGCCTCGCCGTCGCCGCAGATTCCCAGAGCTTCCAACCACGCCATGGTGAGAAACGTGAACCCGTCGTATAACTGCGCGACGTCGAGATCGGCGGGCTTCAGCTCTGTGCGCGACCACATCTGCGCGCCCGCATCGGACATCGCCATCTTGGGGTAATCGTCGCGGTGGAACCAGCCGCCGGCGCCGTCGGAGCCGCCNNCCCAACGGGGTCGACACCAGTCGCGCGCCCAGATAGTCGTCCATGGTCATCGGGTCGCGGTAGACGGCAAGAGGATTCAACGCGGCGTTGCGCCTGCCGTTGAGGGCCAGCCAGCCCAGTTGTTCTTTGGTGGTTCCATACAGCTCCATATGGCGGCGACAATGCAACGCCAGCCAGTTCGCTGCGGAGTACGCGTGGGCAGCAACCAGATCGCCGACGTCGTCCATCGGCCCGACAGCGGGACGCGGTGCGCCTTCGACCGGATCCAGCATGCGCGCAAGTGCCGGGGCAGGCGCATTCTCTTGCTGCGCTTCCTGTTTGGGCAGGACCGTGCCGCCCAGCATCTGGATCGTCCGGTAGACCACCACGTGGCGGGCTCGGCGCTCGGCGACCGCACGGCACGCCGACATCACCGGGTTCAGCAATCCGCCGGTGCCGAATCCAGACCCGCAGTCGCCCGCATCAATCCCCAGTTCGGCATTGACCTGTTCGGCGGGCGTGTCTCCCAGGGTCGCAATGCCGTCGATGTCGGCCGCGAGCAGGCCGGCGTCGGCGATCGCCGTCCG
>PLSK01000067.1 GCA_003165155.1 Mycobacterium sp.
GTAGCCAGCGCAGGAACAGGACTTCAAGCAGCAGGATGCAGCCGTTGATATTGGTGAATACCAAAGTGCTGGTCACACTCTCAGTGCAGAACATGGCGAGCAGCAGTGCGGGGGCGGCCACCGAGGCAAGCGTGTAGTTGAACAACCGCAACAGCAAGTACCAGGCGAGCAGGATCGCCACGGTATTGATCAGGATGAACAGGTAGCGCGATGGTCCGAAGGGCAGGTAGCCGAAGGGCGCCAGCAGCAGCGTGCCGCCAGGAAAATACAGGTAGTGCGGGTCGACGTAGTCGAAGTGCTCGTTGTAGATGTCCCAGCCACGCCGGAAGTTCAGTGCCGCCCGGTAGACGGGCTTGAAATCGTCGGTGATGTTGCCGTTGGCCGTCAGGATGATGCTGCGGTGCAGCACCGACAGAATGGCCGCCGGCCACAACACCGATCGCAAGATCGTCGCTGCGCTCGGGGCGCCGGTGCGGGGTGCGAATGCGGCCAGCACGCCATCGCGCAAGCGGGTTCGGGTCGAATCAGCTGCCGTCACCAGCGCACCGTACACCGGCGCCCACCCCGAAGTCTCAGGCGGGACAGTAGGTGTCGGTTCCGGGTAACTTTCCTGTGTTCACGTAGCCGACCAGCGGCGGGACCGCGCATGGGGAATAGATGCTGGCGCCGTGGCCGATGCCCTGCCACATCACCCGCCTACTGGCCGCGTTCGCGTTGATGACCATGGCTGCCGTCTGCGCGACTCCCTCGACGCCCACCATCGGGTCGTTCTGCACACCCAACAGCAGGACGTCGACCTTGAGATCCTTCGGCGGCTGCGGCGGCTGNNNGGCGTCGGCGTGGGCGATCAACCCGTTCAGCTGGCTGGTGTCACCGGAGCGGGCGGTCGCCAGCGCGGTCGCCAGGCTGGTCGCGGAATTGACGCGGCCACCGGAAGGGAAGCCCAAAGCGACGGTGATCGCGTTGGCCACCTCAGCCGCCGAAGCGCCGCCGGGCCCTTTGCCGGCCCGGGCGTCGGCCAACAGCGAGTTGACGGCGCCCTTGGGATCGGGACCCAGCGCACAGTTCACCGCCACGCACTGCGCCGCGAACGCGTCGAGCGCCGCTTGTTGGCCCTTGACTCGTTGCTCGGCCGCGGCCTCGGCGTTGATGCCAAGCGCAACCGGGGAGTCCAGGATCAGCCGGGCGACCTTGTCCGGACGGGATACCGCGTAGGACAGCGCCACCTGGGCGCCGTTGCCGATGCCGACCAACGCGAGCGCGGGTACGTCCCACAGGTTGCGCAGCCGCTCGATATCCGAGGCGGCATGGGAGTCGTCGTAGGCGGCGTCACCGGCCGGTGCCAGGGCGTCGGTGCAGTTCGTGGTGGCAGTGTTGGCGACGTCAGAAAGGTTGGCCACCGGGTCGTCGCCGGGTTGGGATTGAGCCTGATCGCGCATCACCTGCCGGTCAAGGCGATCGCGGCAGTCGATCGGGCTCGACATACCGATGCCACGGCGGTCCACGGCTACGACGGGGCGGGATTGCAACACGTCGGCGCCGGACCGGGACAGCCAGACCGGCAACTGCGTCGACGACGGCAGGTCGGAGCCCGTCGTGAACACGAGGGGTCCCGCATCGTGCGGGGTCTGGTTCGAGCGGGCGCGGACCACGCCGATGCTCACCGTCCCGGTCCCGCCATTGGGGTCCAGGTCGGCGTCGTAATTCGCGCAATCGAGCTGGACGCCGGGCGCAGCGGGCAGTGCCGCGTCGCCGAAAACCCGAGACGTGCAGTCGTGCCATGACAAATCGTTNNCACCGAGAAGGTCACCGCGACCGGAATCGTGGCGGACCTGATGTGCCGACTCATGCCGACCACAGTAGCCACCCGGCGCGGGCTAAGCCTTGATTGCCCGCCTCGCCCCCTCGCCGCTTCGCGGCTGGGGGTGCCCCCACCTCGCCCCAGCTACGCGGGCCGCATCGTCACCGAGCGACCTTCACGTAACGCGTGTACAGATAGCCCGCTTCGTCGGTGAGAACGTGCGCGCAGCGCATCTGGGTCAACAGCTGACCCGGTCCCGTCGCGATGCGGCGCGCCATGCCTCCAACGAGATAGGGGGCGATTGTCAGGCACAACTCATCGAGCAGGTCGCGCTCCACGAACGAGCCGAGCAGCGTCGGGCCGCCTTCGGTAAGGATGCGGCGCAAACCGCGAGCTTGCAGGATCGCCAGCAGGGCGGCCTCGTCGACGTTGCCGGGGTCGCTCCCCGAGCAATCGAGCACCTCGGCCAGATCACCGAGCAGCCGGCGTGTCTCGTCGGCGGCCGCGGTGCAGGTCAGCACCAGCGGCGGTACCTCGGTTCGGGTGAACACGCCCATATCCCGGTCAAGCCGACCCGACTTGGTGACGATCGCCAGTGGGGGGATTTCGCTTTGCCCGCGGGCATGCCGGCGCTGGCGCTTGGCGACTCCCATATGCGCGCCGGAATAGCCCTCGACCCGCACGGTGCCCGCGCCCACCACCACGACATCGGCGAGTTCGCGCAGCAGGTTGAAGATAGATCGGTCGCCGGGCCCGGCCAGCGTGCCACTGGTGCCGTCCGCGGTGGCGCCGCCGTCGATGCTGGTGATGAAATTGGCCCGCACCCACGTCCTGTCCAGACCGGCCGGATAGTCGTAGAGCTGGGGGAGTTCGCCGTCGTCGAGTGCTCGCCCAGATTCGAGCATCGTCAGCGGTGTCTCGGCGGTTCCGGCGGCTTCGAACTCGGGCATGAGTTTGATTGCAGCACGCCGCTACAGTTCCTTCATGCACGGGTCCGCTTCCGGCTCGGTGGGGCGCCTGGTGGATCGGCATCCCAGCGTGTCGCCGGAGCGGCTCATCGCCCAATTGCGGCCGCCGCCAACGTTTGCCGGGGTGAGTTTCGCGACGTATCGCCCCGATCCGGCGGAACCGACGTAGGCGGCCGCGGTGGTGGCGTGTCAGGACTTCTGCCGGCAGGCCGTGCAGCGGCGAGCGGGCCACGTGGCTACGGAAAGAAATACCTGCGGGCCACCTCGCGGCTGTTGGCGCTGAGCCAGGGTTTCAGTGCTGTTCGGAAACCTCGCGAACCATGACGTAGTCGTTCTCGCGGCGATCGCCCACTTGAAACGTCCTGGTGCCACTGATCTTGAAGCCGCTTTTGACGTAGAAGCGTTGTGCGCGTTGGTTTTCCTGGTTGACACCCAGCCATACGCAGTGGGCACCCCATTCCGCGGCGGTGGCCAGCGTCAGCTCCGTCAGCGCGGTCGACACCCCGGTGCCGTGGTGCTCGGGCAACAGATAGATCTTTGACAGTTCGGCGGCTGGGCGAATGGCGACGGCCTGCTCTACCTCGGGATCATCACTGACGCCGCGAATGAGCATGGCGTAACCGATGATCCGGCCGTTCTGCCGGGCGGCGAGGATGGCCCGTTGCGGATCGCTCAGGTACGCCGCGAAGCGGGTGGCAGACAGGTTGGTGTCGATGAACGACGCAATGTTGTCCGGCGGCGTCGAGGGCGGACACGCCAACGGAAAAGTCTGCGCGGCAATCGCTGCCAGTTCGTCAGCATCGACGGCGCCCGCGGCGGCGAGGTGAACCGCCGGCGTCAGAGGTTCCACTGCGCGAGGTGCTGGCCCGTCTTCCTGTCCAGCAACACGACGTTGGAGACCGGATCGCGGTAGGCGTCCCAGTACACGCCGCCGCGGACGATCGCCCCGTTCGGCGCGTTGGTGAGCACGCTGTCGAGAGCGTCGGGTGCGTCGGATGGCCGCGGCTTGTAGGCGTCGGCGAACGGGGTCACCCCGTCGAAGGCGAAGGTGGTCGCCATGATGAAGGGATTGGGCACCCTGATCGCGCGAACCGTCACGTCGGCACGGTCGACGGTGCTGCCGGGAAAGCTTTTGACCGGAACACCCTCGCGTGTGTAGCCGAAACCAGGCGGCGGGTCGCACGGGGCAACGCTGCTAACCGTGACGTCGGCGATGTAGGTGCCGGTATCGACCCGCAGCGTGTCACCGATGTGGCCGATCGGCGCGTCGCCGGCCCGGGCACGGGGAGCGGCAATGCCCATCGCGGTAACGCCCGCGGCGGTGACGAGAACGGTGGACAGGATAATCAGCCAACGATGCATATTCCCCTCCTCAGCTCCTTCGCATGATTGCACACGCGCTTATTCTCTCGGACGAATCGCGCCATGTCGGATGCGAGATCGCCGCGACTCTGGGACTATCTGGAACCTATGAGACCCCTCCTGGTGCTGATCAGCTTCGCCGGCATGATCGGCATGGCTGCGCCGGCGTACGCCGATCCCGTCGATGATCAGTTCCTTGCCGCACTGCAAAAGGCTGGCATCGGCTTTCCGTCCCCCGACAAGGTGATAGCCGCGGGCAGGTTGGTGTGTCAACTGTCTGGGCAGGGCAAGCCGATGGCGGACGTCGTCAACACCATCCAAGGCGCGAACCCTGGACTCCACGGCGACAACGCCGCTCGGTTCACGGCAATAGCGGCCGACGCCTACTGCCCCCAAGCGATAGGCCAACCGACGCCTACTCCGTGAGGTCTGCGCCTGGGTTGTCGGCGCCGGGTTGCGGCGCGCGACGGGGGCCGGGTGCGCGACCCAACTCCAGCGGGCCCATCCCGGCGACGGCGCGTGAGGGCATCGTTGCGGTTCGTCGTTTCCGCCAGTGACCGGCCCCGGACAGGCGCCAATCGGCCGACCACTTCCACTCATAGGTCTCTGACGTGCTCAAGTGCCGGGCCTTCGCCGCGATCCTGAGGTCGGCACGCTTGGCCTCGATCCAGGAGGCGATCACCCACACCCTGTCGAGTTCGTCTTCGGGAATCTCGAAACCCCACGACATTTCTTCGTCGTCGCAGCCCATCGACGGACGTGTCGCCGGCTTGGGTGCTGATACCTCGAATTGATCGCCGTCCGCCTCGAGGTCGAGCGTGACCTCATAGCGCACCGCCGGGCCCACCATCCGCAGGTCTACCTGGAGTCGAGCAAGATTTCTCCGGCGCGGCGCGAGCCGATCAACCTCCACGACGACGCCCTTACAGCCCGGCCTATCGGGCCGCGTTCGCAGCTGATTCACAATGGCGATCAGCCCAAGGCCAGCCATGATGCCCAGAAAGACGTCGAGAACGATGATGGCGGCCACGCCCTCCAACCCAACACCATCGGGACTCGCGGCGCCTGCCGACTGGGGGATAGGCCCGCATCCCGAGTCGCAATACTCTGATGGCTATGCGCGTCGATCCGGGGCCGTTAACAGGAGCCGCCATGGTCCAGACCTGGCATCTGGACCTGATCTCGGCGGCGGTGATCGCCCTGCTGGCCAGCGCATACGCGTGGTGTTACCGGCGCGGCCACGACGGCGAGCGGCCGGTCGAACCGGCACAGGCCGGGTGCTTTGGCGTCGGCATGGTGCTCTGGGTGCTGGCCACGTTAAGTGTCATCGGCACCTATGCCTACGTGCTGTTCTGGGTGCGCGCGCTGCAAGTGCTGCTGCTGCTTTACGTGGTGCCGTTCTTCCTCGTGCAGGGCAGGCCGGTCACCGTTGTGCGCGCTGCGCTGGGCCCGGCGGGTCGCGACCGCATCGATCGGCTGTTGGCGAGCGGGTGGGCGCGGGCGCTTGCGCATCCGTTGACTACGTCGCTGGCGATGCTGGCCACGCCCTGGCTGTTGTATCTGACGCCCTGGTACACCGCGGCGCTGGAATCCGAGTGGATCGGCGCGNNGGCGTCCTGGGCTTGGTCATCTGGCAGGGCTCACTGATCGCCACGTCGTATTATGCGGGGATACACCGCTCTTGGGGCCCGGATCCGCGGCTCGATCAGACCATCGGTGCCGGCGTCCTATGGATCCTCGGGGATGTTGTCGGGTTGCCATTTGTGCTGTTGTTGATGCGCGCGCTGTCGCGCGACGAAAAGGCGCACGCGGTTGTGGTCGATGCCGAACTGGACACCGCCGCGGCGGCCGAGAGTGAAAGCGCGGTGCCATCGGCATTGTGGTGGGAAAACGACCCACAATTGCGCGACCGCTTCCGCAGGGGCTAGCGCTTCGTGGGTGCGTGAATTCAGCATTCCCGCTATGTTGCGATAGGCCGCTAATTGCGACCGCACCGCAAAGGAGCCGATTTTGCTGAAGGTATCGATAATGGCGCCCGCTTTGGTGGCCGGCACTCTGCTAGTCGGGGCCGCGGTTACGGGCTGCGGGAGCGACAAGCCGTCAAGCCCGTCGTCGACCTCGTCGTCGGCGGCATCGAGTACTTCCACATCGTCCGCATCTGCGTCGTCCGCGGCACCGACATCGAGCAGCGGTGCTGCCCAGCCTTCCGACTTCAGTAATTTGCTGATCAAATCCACCGACCTCGTCGTGGCGGGGGACACCTTCACATCGCTGACTCCACCGGCTCCCAACCCCACCGGGGTTGACGAAACATTCATCAATCAGAACGGCTCCCGCTTGGTCAGCGACAAGATCTTCGTGTATCCCGATGCCGCGGGGGCGGCACAGGCGCGCGACCTGACGGCCCAAACGTTGACGGACCCCGACTTGGGTGTGAAGGGCGGAACGCCTACTCCGGTCGATGTGGGCACTGGCGGCACGATGGCTAGTGGGACCACGACCAAGCCCGACGGCCCCAAGTCGAAATCGAGCATAATGTTCACCGAGGGCAGGGCTTTCGTGAGCATTGACTTCGAGAGCCCGGCGAACGATCCGGTGCCGCAGGACTTCGTTCTCGATATCGCGCGCAAGCAGGACGCGGCCATCAAGGCCGGATTGCCTGCCTGAACTTGACCCGGCGCTACGCGGTGTTGTCGACCACCGTGGCGTCGGCCGCGTTGTGCTTGACCGACTCGATGCCCTTTTCGGCCGCGGCGCGGGTTTTATAGCCCTGGCTGCTGGCGACGATCTCGCCGTTGGCGGCCTTCAGATGCCAGCGGATCTCGCCGCTTTTGTCTTTGAAAAGTTCGAACTTCCCAGCCATCTCGTCTCCTTTGATCGAGTGAACGGACAACACCATAGTCCACAAAGCGAAATGGTTACGGCGCCACTACGGTCGTGAAAGTGTTGAATTCGGGCGCGGGCCTAGCCGGCCCCGTTTTCGTGGCTCCGCGAAAATGATCGCGAACACGTATCGCCTTCTCGGGCAACCGTTGCGGTCAAAACCATGGTCGCCGAACGTTCGTCCAGCAGCTCGTCGATGTGCGCAATGCTCGGCGGGCAGGTGCACAGCTCGCGGGCCACGCGCCACGCCCGGGCCAGGAGCCGAAGTTCGCGGTCGATTGTCTCGATGTCGCGCATCCGCGGAGCGTAGATCCGTGCGGCGCCGTTAGCACTTCACCCACTCTCGCCAGCGGTAATGCAAAATGCGGCTACGCAACCTGCTCTGCAGGTTGGCCTGTGCGCTCAGCGGCCGCCAGGTCCCGTTGGCGGACGAACCTTCGGATCAGGCCTACGGCGGTTGCGATACACAGGATGAGGTCCGCGGTGCCGATCGAGGCGATCAGGATTTGCGAGACGTCCACCGGGAAACTGAAAATCAAGAAGACAGCCAAAGCCGGGAACAGGCCGCAGAATAGGCCGATCCAGAGGCAGAGCCGGGTGTGCAGTTTGTGCCAGTCTTGGATGTCCTGCGGCGTCCAGCCGCGTTCGTGCAAAGCCGCGTCTGCGAGTTTGGGGGCGATGGCGCCTGTGACCTGCTTGGAGGCGGGTTTGCGTAGTAGCCCGCTCAGCGAGCAGGACCAAACCATCAGAGAAACGGGAATGAGCTCAGTGACCTGCACCACGCGGGGGTTCTTTGTGGTGAACGCGATGGTTAGGGACGCTGCGGCAGCGAGGATCACCAGTGCGTTCAGGGGCTCGAATTTGCGTTTGCGGACCATTGCGAGTGCGCCCTGCACGACTGCGGCGATAATCGCGCCTGCCAGAGCCAAGTAGGGGGTTACGCCGAACGCGCGAATCGCGTAGTACACGGCGAGCGGTGGGAGGGTGTTGATCACCGTGGTCTTGATGTATTCCCTCAGGCTGCGTGGCGCGTCCATGCCCGCTTTTGCGGGCTCGTCGTCGCGGGCTGGGGGTTGCTGTGCCATGGCGCAAGCGTAGCTTGCCTGCGTAGCACACCCTTTGACGCATTGGGCGTCTGCAGGCGGTTCAGTCGCCCGTCATGGTGCCCATGGAGGCTCTTCGCGTTTTAGCCCCGGCCGCACGGCGTGACAGCCGGAGCCTGCATCTTGGTGTGAGCGGGTATTAAAGGCCGAGCGCTCATCCAGCAGGGCGTCAATCTGCGCGGTGCTCGGCGAACAGCCGAACTCGCGTGCCACGCGCCATGCGCAGGATAACAGCCGAAGTTCGGCGTCAATTGTCTCGATCCTGCGTATCCGCGGAGCTTGGGGCCGTCTACGGTTCACATTTCAACCACGTGATCGGACGCGGGAAGGTTCACCCTGCGAATCGGAACGGCCCGAGTTTTGATCGCTGCCGCCCGTCACCGGGTCCGCTTAGCTAACAGACCTGCGACACCGCGGCCAGCGCCCCCGCCGCAGCGTCGTCTTGGTTCACGTACCCCGAAGCGGCCGCCGCGACCGCTGCCGCCGTCGATTGCGTCCGAGTCATAATCGCCTCCACCGCAACGCCGATCGCTGTGTTGACGCCATTTACCGCCGCCGTGCTGGGTTGAAACGGCTGCCCCGGCGTGGGCGTCGGCGCGGTGAATTCCGCACTCAGCCGCTGCCATTGACTTGCCGCAGCTTGCAACTCATCAACGACAACCTGCAGTTCATTCGCCCCCATCAGCGCGAGTCTAGGCAATCCGCCACTCAGATGGCATTCACCTGTGGGCAATCAGGATTGGGTACGACCCGAGTCAAATTTGACGCGAGTCGGGCCGGCCGCGCTCTTTGGGGGGAGGATGGGGGCCGGCCCGATCAACTAGTGAGACGCCTATCGGGCCGATTTCATTCCCGTCGCCGCACAGGCCATCTCGCGATCGTGATCGCGCATGTCCGGGGACGTACGCTCACCCATCGACTCAGCCGACACGTCCTCCGACCTCGCGTCGAAAATAGAGGTAGTGGGTGGCCGGGCTAGATGGACCGCAGTATGCGGTGATCAGCTCCCACCCTGCGGTGACCCATTCCTCGAGGGTTGAGTTAATCTTCTCCGTCTCAACCCACGTGCATCTGTGCTCGTGTCCGTATGCCATGGGCCCCGACACTAAGCGAAAATTGTTAACGCAGCAGGATGGCCGCGAGAATTGCGTGGTTGCGTGTGGCGCGTCCACCCGTCTATCTGGTCGGCAGCATCGATGGGTGGCACGCTCGCAGAACCTCGCCGGCGGCCTCGTGCTTTAGGTCGACGCCCGCGGGCAGCGGATCACGAAGGAGTCCATGTCCAAGAACAAATAAGAAGAATTGACTTATGTGTGCCTGCCGTAATGGCTTCGAAAGAGGCTCCGTAACACGGAAGTCCTACAGCATTCTCGATTCGGCGCGGTGACAACGACCGATGACCGACTATGCCGAGATCCGAAAATCCCAGTTGGTCCGAGTTGCTATCGACGCCAGCGGCGTCGCGACCCCGGCGACCGGGGTGCCCTGCGCCGATAGCTTCGCACGTTCACCGGACCGCCCGGCCCGAACCCGGATTCGAGTGCGTAGGCACCCGGCCCGGCGAAAACCAGGAGAAAGAACGCCCAGCAGAACATCACCGCGAGTTCACCGCCGTTGCTGATCGGCCACAACCCGTGCGGAAGATTTTGGGTGAAGAACGCGACGGCCATCTCTCCGGAGGCGATGAAAGCCGCTGGACGCGTGAGTAATCCGAGTGTGATCAGGATGCCGGTGATCAACGCGATCAGCCCGCCCAACCAATAGAGCGAGCCAGAGGCTGCGACGGGACCCACCGGCCAGCCAAATATCGCGGCAGTGCCGTGGCACAGGAACAGGAGTCCAAAAAAGATCCGGAACAGGCTCAGGACGACCGGTGCATGCGGATTGAGTCGGGTTTCCAGCCGTTGGGTCATTGGACTGACAATACGCAAGGTGGCACCACGGTGGGATGGCGTTGTTCCCGTCGGCAGGGGAGAGCCGTAGCAGGGATCCGTGCTCGGCAGGTCGTCATTGACCTCCATGTCGCGTATGCGCCGATCAGCAGCGCGGTGGCGGCCCCACTTTCCATGACCGCTCAGGCAGATCCTGCAACGCCGCGAGTGCAAACTGATCGTCTGCCCTGATGAGGGCCGGCCTTCTCAGCAACGCGCGCTTCACTGAGCCGTCCTTATGCGCCAATTCGACGACCTTGCCCGCAATGGCATGAACGACTGATAGCAGGGACTCCGAGCTTGGGGCCCGGTGGAAGAGATGATCTACGCATTTGGGCATGGTAGGAATTTTGCAGGCAGGGACGGCAGGTGCGCACACGTGCCGCACTACCTGTTTTGCACGTGAGGTACGGGCGGTCCTTGTTTCAGCCGACGCCGCGATGGTGCAGGGTTTCGCCATTCACGGGGACGCTTCGTTTGTTACCTGGCTTGCAGGCCCACCATTGCACGTGGCTGTCCCCCAAATGGACGCTGCTTGATTCGCTCATCGTCGCTCAGGTAGCGGCGCTGTAGCCGATCAATGTGCATCTGTGCCTCTGCGATGTCGCGGCGCAGCGCAGCTGCTTCCAACCGCATTGGATGGCCATTCGGGCCGGGGGCGTCGCGGCCGTCGATCCGGGCCAAGTGACGGGTCATCTCGCGCAGGTGATCGCATAACGCGCGGATCAGCTCCCGAGCCTGGGCGGGACCGCACTCTTGCATCACGAGATGATCGCACCCCGCTGCGCTTCGCGCCAGGGGACCAAATTAACGGCACCGTCACGAGTCGGGAAGATGAGCGTGCCGAGGGATGGCGAACTCGACGCCGTCGGTCCGATTAAGCACCAATTCGGGTGTCTCATCCTGAAATGAAACGGTTATCAGCTCGACGCCCTGAATACCGGGATCGTCAATACTCCCGAAGTCTTCATGGCGGATGGTCCTCACCAATTGCCAGGTGCCAGGGTCGTCAGAGTCGTCGTCACGGCGTAACCACATCGACTCGCTCTTAAGGCGGTAGTGGGCGAGATCTTTTGCGGTGCATCGGAACGAGTCGAGAGTCACGGGATAAATGGTAGCGACGCTGCGATGGGAAACCGAGGACGGGTACGCGGACTATCCGCTCGAGCGCTACCGCGCGGTCAGCGGCAAGCATGAGTACCGCATCTTCTACGGCCCTGAGGTGGCAACCCAAGCGCTGCCCTGGATCCTGAAGGTCCGGGAGGTTGGAGAGAAAGGCGTGCGCGCGCAAATTCACCACGGCACGCACCGCACCGCCTACGATGCCAAGCTGGCCGCCGAGGTATGGGAGAAGGACGCGCCACCGCAGTGACGTTTAGTCGGCAGGCGGGAAATCGCCGTACACGCCGCGGTCGTCGCCGGCCAGGACCCCGGGCTACGCCAGGAAGGGTGAGGCCACGAGGTTGAAGAGGGGTGTCACGATGTTGATCACGACGTTGCCGGTGGCGTCCGCGTCGAGTGTGTTGCCGAGGACGACTGCCAGGCCGCCGGTGCCGAAAACCGTGGGGTTGCCGCTGGCGTGGGCGGTGCTGTTCATGCCCATAACGGAGGCGACGGTGAAGCTGCCGAGCGCGGTTGGACTCGTGCCGCCGCAGGAGGCGGTGCTGCCGGCCCCCAGCGCATCGGCGAAGTTGGAGGTGCCATTAACGGCTTGAGCGGTGCTGTTATTGCCAAGCGCGGTGGCGGTGTCCGTGTTGCCTCCGCCGGCAGACGCCACGGCGTTGGTGCCGAAGGCGCGAGCCGAATTGAGGAAGCCCCCGGTGGCCGTCGCGTTGCTATTCGCCCCGAAGGCGATCGCGATGTCGCCGACGCCCGAACTGGCGGTCGCGCTACCTGACTGCAACAACGTAGCCCCGCCGACCGAGATGGCCAGATTTCGAGCCGGCAGAGCCTGCGCCAGCGCTTACAAAGGCCCCGCACTGGCCGCCTCGGTGCTCGAATGACGGTGTGGACGGTGACGGCGACGATTACGCCTGGGACCCGAGCAAAATCTGAGAAGGGACCTGTGGAGATCAGTCGATCAGATCAGGGTTCGGGAAGTCAGTTCGGTCGACGATGTGGATAGGTATGTCTCTGTGGCTTTTGTGACGCATATGCACATGTGCAAGGCCGTTCATGCG
>PLSK01000257.1 GCA_003165155.1 Mycobacterium sp.
AGCAGCAAATTGAGGCTCAGCAATACCGACACCATCAACGCCGGCGTGTAGCACAGCCAGAGTCGCGCCCTGTTGCGCCGTACGGCGTTGACAAACAACACGGTCAGCCAAATGGCTGCGGCGACCGCGAAGGCATACGAGCGGGCCTCCATACCTGCCCACGTAATGCGCGGCAGAATGGCGAAGACAACACCAGCGCACACCGCGGTGGTGCGCCCGGTGAACAGCTTGGTGAACACCGTGACGCCGGCGGCTGCGGCCCCAATCGCTACAGCGCTGGGCACCCGCGACCAGAATTCGGTCGGCGGAAACAGCGCGAACCAGCCGTGCATCAGCAGGTAGTACAGCCCGTGCACGGCGTCGATATGGGTCACCAGCTGCCACAGTTCGGGCACCGTCCGGTTCGCTGAAGCCGAAATCGTCGCGCCCTCGTCGAACCACAGCGACGGCCTGCCCGCCCATCCGGCGCTGATGACGCAGGCCAGCACGGCAATCGCCCATGGGTCGAGCGACCGGCCGCGGGGGCGCGCGGGCGCAGGCTCGACAACGACATCCGCCGAGAGCTGCTCAAGTGTTGATAAAGACATGATGCTTGTCACCTTAAGGTGCACCCGGGGAGCCCGCTCACCAGGCAATTCAGCACGCAGGCGGTAAGCATGGTTTTGCTGGCCCCTCCGGGACGGAAAAAGGCTGGTCGCGCCACGCTGCGCTATGTCGCTAATGTTTCCTAACGGCGTCCGGCAAACGCGATACTGTCTTGTGGCGGATCAACCTACAGTTGGAGGGTAAATGAGCGCTTATCGGACCGTGGTGGTCGGGACCGACGGCTCGGCTTCGTCTCTGCGCGCGGTTGCCAGGGCAGCCAATATCGCTGGAGCCGAAGCCAAGTTGATTATCGCTTCGGCGTACTTACCCCAGCATGAGGACACCCGGGCCGCCGACGCTCTGAGAGAAGAAAGCTACAAGGTCTCCGGGACCGCCCCGATTTACGCGATTCTGCAGGACGCCAAGGACACGGCGCACGCTGCCGGCGCGAAGAACATCGAAGAGCGGCCGATCATCGGCGCTCCGGTCGACGCGCTGATCAGCCTAGCCGAGGAAGTCGAGGCCGATCTGCTCGTGGTCGGCAACGTCGGTCTGAGCACCATCGCCGGCCGGCTGTTGGGCTCGGTGCCGGCCAATGTGTCGCGGCGGGCCAAGGTCGACGTGCTGATCGTGCACACCACGTCATAACGGCTGTACCCGGATAACGGCTGTACCCGGCCTCACCAGCCGCGTTCGCGCCACTCCGCGAGGTGCGGGCGTTCGGCGCCCAACACGGTGTCGTCACCGTGCCCCGGGTAGATGACGGTGGAGTCTGGGTACACGTCGAACACCCTGGTGGTGACGTCGTCGAGCAGCTGGTCGAAGTCGCCGGGCTGCCAGGTCTTGCCGATGTGTTATCCGCACCACTAACCCTGACCATCTAATTCCGCGAGGCCCTTCTCCGACGAATGTGTCGCCTTTGCGGATAGCCGACCGGTACCTCGCCGAGCCTAAGCGCGGCTGAATTGGATATCGCGAGGTTGCGCTAGTCTGCCGCCAAGTTGAAAACTGTGTCCATCCCGACCGTTATCGCGATGACCGGCCTAGTGCTGCTCTTCGGTGATGTCGGCGTTGCGATGGCTGACGTGCCAATCGGACCAGGTCCCACCAACTACACCGAGCAGCCGCAGCCGCAGCCAGGAACATGCCACTACCGCGCAGCCGCCAACGGGGAAACCCTGCCCGACCCGAACTGCACCCCCGGCGCGATCAGCCCGAAGGTCACCCCTGACACGCTCGATACCACGATCTGCCGGACCGGCTACACCAAGTCGATCCGCCCGCCCGCCTCCATCACCGCAGCCGAAAAGCGCGCCAACGCAGCATCATATGGCTACAGCGGACCCATGTTGGACACTGAGTACGACCATCTCGTGCCACTCGAACTTGGCGGGGACCCGAACGATCCCCGCAACCTGTGGATCGAACCCGGTGCATCCCCAAACCCGAAAGACGGCGTCGAATCTAGGTTGCATGAACTTGTCTGCGAAGGCAGAGTGCCACTCGCTGAGGCGCAGGAGGCCATCGCCACCGATTGGACTACGGCACTTGATGCAGTGCGTTGAAGTAAGCGTCTCTCTACCTGACTGCGCATCCAGGGCCTGGGTTAAACCTGGTGCTGTTTACATCGTCGCCTACGCTAATTACCGCGTGCACGAAAAGCCTTGCAGTATCTTTGCTGGACAACGACATTGGATGGGGACCGGTGCAGCTCGAACTATCGGTGCCGGAAGGCCGACCATGGCAGTGATCGACGAGCTGTTGGAGAAGTAGATGTGCGTAGCCTGGTCGCTAAGCGCTCTGGCGCGGCGGTGGTCGACCTCACCGAGTAGCTGGATTAGGGCAACTAGCGTCCGTCGCCGGTCGCCACGCCCAACCTGGAAACATGGCCAGTGTCGCTGAGTTGGTCAGATGCATCGACGGTCTTGGATGGCGCGGCCACCGGTGGGACGGTCGACACTCATCGACCATCGCATCTGATCGCGCCGAAATCTCATCGCGTTAGGCTGAATCATGTCTGCAGACAACGATGCGGTGACCGTGCTCAGCGAAGACGAGAGCTGGAGCTTGCTATCAAGCATGTCGTTAGGCCGATTAGTCACGATCCTGGACGGCGAGCTCGAAATCTTCCCGGTCAACTTCGTCACCCAACGCCGGACGGTGCTCTTCCGAACTGCCCTAGGCACCAAGCTGTACAGCGCTGTGATGGGCGACCGGGTGGCTTTCGAGGCCGACTACCACGATCCTTCCCTCACCTACGGGTGGAGCGTCATCATCAAGGGCAGGGCGCATGAGCTGTTGGCCACCGCCGACATCTTGGACGCCGAGGAAGCGCCGTTGCGACCGTGGATTGCGACGTTGAAGCCTCTCTACGTGCGGGTGATCGCCATGGAGATCACCGGGCGGCGGTTCAAGTTCGGTCCCGAACCGGATCACGAAACGATCATCGGTTGATGACTGCTGCGCGACGTGGCCGCGAAATCGTGACACGACTTCGGCAGCTAACTGCTTTCGATCTAGGGGGACTTCCGGCCCTCCCACGTCTTCCGCTTGCGGCGGAAGCGTGAGCACCATGGCGATCCATACATGACCCTCGCGAGGGCGAAAGAGATGCAGCGGGTAGCGCTGCGATTTTGGCACTTGCGGGACGGTTGATGGTCATAGAGCGGGCCGAACTGGCCAAGGAGCGGGGCTTCCCGGCCTGCCACAGCTAGAGGATGGACGTGGGGATCGCAGCGGGTGTGGCCGCTACGAATACCGAAAGTCCTTGACGCACTGCGCCAATCCTGACCACCTGGTTGCCAGCGTGCCGTCTCCGACGAATGTCCCGCCCTTGCGGATCGCCGACCGGTACGCAGACGGTCGTAAGCGTGGCTGGGATGGATAGGGCCGGGTTGGCCGTCCCGGGGCCCGGAACGAAGACCGGCAATGCCAGATCACCCAATACCCGCGGAATTCTAGGATCTCGACGGCGCTCAGCGCGGAGACCTCATAGAGAAAGCCGGTTATGGGTCCGCGACGACTCCACCCGGTGATCTCACATCACCGACCTGGCAGACACCAGCGCGAGTCGGCCCCGATTCCCCGTTACGGCAAGGGAAATTGAAGGACTCGTGGCGACCGGGACTGACATGGTGGGGACTCGTCGGCATCTTGCACGGCTGCATACGCCCGTCGCCAAATCACCCCCAGCCGCTTGACGTCGTCGCCAATCACCGCGGCCTGCCCACTACCACCACCGAAGTGTGGGCTGAGGCCCAGCTAGGCTGGCGAGCATCGATCGGCCCAAGGAGATTGTGATGCGCCGCGGAATATTCGGTACCCCGATAGTGCCCGCCTTCAACGCTGTCGCGGCCAAGCTCGTCGATGTGCCCCTGTTGGGCAACGTTGTGCGCCGAAACCTGGTGATGATTTCCTACGTTGGCCGTCGCTCAGGCAAGACGTTCACCACACCGGTGAATTACCGGCGGATCGGTGACGAGGTTGTCATCCGTGTCGGGCTTCCTAGCGCCAAGAACTGGTGGCGAAACTTTCTGGGCGGCGGAGGCCCGATTACGCTGCGGCTCAACGGCACCGACCGAACCGGGCACGCCGTCGCGACCCGCGACGATCAGGGCCGGGTGACCGTCACGGTCAAGCTGGGCGACCGGTAGGCGCGATTTCCGAGGTCCATAAGTCTGCGGTTGGCCGACCAGGGTAAGGGTGGGTTCGGTGGTCATCAGCGAATGCGACTGGGCCGATCATGGCGTGCGGCGGCGGTGTCCTCAGGGTTCGGTGAGTCTTCCTCCACCCAGCCCCAGCGCGTCGGGCTGATGGTCAACTTCGACCCGTCCTCGTGCCATATCTCGAGTGCGCCGCCTTCGATGACCTTGTACCTGTCCTGGTCGTCAAACTCGTCGAACGACTCGGACTTGTACCCGTAGACCTTGAACCCCATAACGGAAAGTCTGGCATATCCGGATGGGGGGTCAGGAGCGGTGAGGCCAGAACCGAACCGGTGGCAACGCCCATCAACACCACAGATATTCCTTGAAAGCAGTACTCATTCAAGGTAGTATCAGGAGATGATTGACCTCGCTGGAATACGCCGTGCAGCCGGTCTGACGCAGATTGAGCTGGCTGCCAACCTCGGGGTCGGGCAGGCACAGATCAGCAAGGTCGAACGGCAAGCCGACATGCTGATCAGCACCCTGGCGTCGTACCTGGCCGCGCTCGGCGCAGAAGCCCAGATCGTGGTCAGGGTGGGCGAGCAGACGGTGACGTACAACCTCACAGCGGGGAGGGGGGCACGATGACCACCCAGACCGAGATCACGCAGAAGAACCATCACCGTGCTGTCCGGTTCTTCTGGGGCTTCCTGATCGGATCGACCACGGTCAGCCTCATCGGCAACGTGGTGCACGCGATGCTGCCCTACGTTCCGCACCTAGTCATCCAGATCGGTGCCGCCGCCGTGCCGCCTATCGCCCTTCTCGCGGCCGTGCATGGCATTGCCCTCGCCGTCCACGCAGGGGCTTCCGGCAGGGTCTATTGCTAGGCGGTCGGTGCCGTTGCAGCCATCGGTGTGGGCGCGTTCGCTTTGAGTTTCCTGGCGCTGCGCGATCTGATGCAAGCGATCGGGTACAGCTCCGCAACAGCATGGATATTCCCCGCAATCGTCGATATGGCAGTGGCCGTGGGCACGGTGATGCTGGTTGCTCTCGGGGACAAACCAGCGCGCCGCACCCGCACCGTGACCACGTCCGCCAAAACACAAACTCCAACGATTCGACCGTTGGTCCAATCTCCCAAGCAGAGTGCAAAAGACCAGTTCAGAGGAATTGCACCCACCCGTCGCCGGGCACAAGGGACACAAGGGGTACAAGCCGAGCGGGCGCAGACTTCTCTATCGGTACCAGCCGATCCGGCACATAGAGTGCGGGACTCAGCGCAAACCAAGGCGACACAGGTCGATGCGGATTTTGCATCGGAGCTGATTGCATCCGGTGTGACGACCCAGCCCGTCGAGACGGTGATCGCAGTGCTGGATGCAACCCGTGGCGGCGCATCGATCAACGCTGCCGCCAGAGCATCAGGGATCAACTACCGGACTGCGCAGCGGATTGTAGAGGCTGCCAGAGCGCACGGGCAGCGGCAGCTCGTGGCGGTCGGCTGACGCTTTCCTTCCGACAATTAAGCGGTGGCGCTTCCCCCGTGGTTAACCTTCGACATGATGGTGGGTGGCAATTCGTCAATAGATCGAGGGGACCATGGACGAGGGCTACCTGTCGTCTGGCGACAACTGGCGTGGTCGATTCTGGCTGCCCGGCCAGCCAGGGGACAAGCGGAGAGGCATGCTGACGTACGACCCGAAAAGGGGCATAACCCTTTCGCTTGTTGGCGGTTTCAGCAACCAACGACGTTCGCCGCAGGTCCCCACTGAGAGACGTACCCTACGAGACGTGTCGGGGCGGTTTCCCATCATTCGTGGCAGGTTGGGCTCCAAGCCGGTGTCGCTTCTGGATTGTCTAATAACGGCGTCGACGTCGTCGGGTATCGGTTTCGAGCCGGACGAACAGGAAGTCCGTGTTGGACGGATGCTGACCGGGTTGTTCCTCGACGACCCAGACGCCGAGGTGTTTTCGGAGCTGACTATCGAGCTAGAGAACCTCACTCGTTGGGATCGGCGAGAAGACAGCGTGTCGCACTTCGAGCGGGACCCCAGCCATCCGCGCGGAGAGAAATGGAATGTCAGCGTAGACCCCGTTGCTCCGCTGGAGGTCACCGTAGGTGATCTGACGATTGAGCTTGGACGACGATACTCAATGCCCTCAGGTGACATGAGGCGCGAAGGCCTCGAAGCATCCGCGTTCGTGGCTTCGTATCTGACGGTCGTGTCGTCGCAGCCGAAGTCGGTCTCGCAGTGGTTAGAAACGGAGAAGCAATTCCAGGACTTACTCACCTTCGCCATGGACGCCCCGTGTGCTGTGCTCAGTGAAGCGCTGACGCCAACGGAGGCCTTTCGCAACGACGAGCAGGCTCGGGCCCGGAGTGAAGTATGGCTATACGCCCGTCACATCAACGTTGGCGATCCGAGGGCTCCGTCCGTAGAGGGCAGAGAAGCCCTTTTCACCTTGGGAACCGTCGGGGTTGACTTCCACACGCTGATTCCGCGATGGGTGGCGGTGAACGACCGCTTCAGGACAGCCTGCGACTTGATTCTTGGCCTGCGGTATGTGAAAGGCGGCTACCTCCAGACTCAGTTGATCACCGCTGTGGCGGCGGCCGAGGCGATACATGCAGCCATAGCTTCGAGCCGCCAATGCCAAATTCAGAGTTCAAGGCGCTTAAGGAGACCTTGCTCCAAGCGGTTCCCGATAACCGGCGACAATGGCTTCGCGAAAAGCTGGGATCGAACAAGCACACTCTGGTCAGGCAGCTCACAGATCTCGCTGGGGTACCTGACCAAGAAATAATGCACTCACTCCTACCCAACGTCGGCGCCTGGGCCGAAGCGACGAAAAGCGAACGCAATCCGGTCGCTCACGGTGGAAATATGAGCGCCGACGTCCAACGTCTCCGAGCGATCACGACGGTCACCACAGCGGTGGTACTCCTCAACCTCCTCCATCAACTCGGGATACCGGAGGAGAGGTTGATGTTCGCGATGGTTGACAACCCGACTCTTTCGGTCGCCGCCAGGCTGGCTCGTGAGCAATGGCCAACAGATTAGAGCCTTTGGCTAACAAAGGCCGGTGCGCGACGGCGGTGGATACTCCGGAGGTTGTCACCGACGCCAGAATTGCCACCTGTGTCGTCGAGTTGTTTTGGTTTCAGTCAAATCAGGAGGTTGTCGCGGGCGGAGGTGTCTCGCGTCGGCGAGCGCGAGCGTCAGCAAACGCATTTTTTGCCCCAGTTTGACCCCAATTCTGACCCCAATTGGATCCGGTCCACGGGTGTGCACCGATGTGCACACACGGCTGTGAGCTGCGAAAAAGGGCACCGATGCACACTGGGACACGCCGAATCTATGACTGGGGGTCAAGTGGTCGCAGGTTCAAATCCTGTCAGCCCGACGCAGGTCAGAGCCTATTTCGACCTCTGGTAGGTGCCATTTTGGCGGTTGTACCCAAACGCCATACCCAAACCAGCATTCGGCGAGCGTTCGCCAGCAAACTAAACCGAAGTTCCGGCCGGTGGGATCAAAGTAGCTACTCGTCTTCGCCGCTAGGTCCCTCGTCGGTCTGGAGCTGGATACGGACTAAGTCCGGGCCGGTGACGGTCACCGCCGCGCCAGGATGGGCCTGGTGCACAGCACTGTGTTCGACTTCCAACGTGGTGAGGTGTTCTACCCAGCGCAGCAGCTCCGCGTAGCTCGCGACAGTCAGGCCGAACAACGGGTATTCGGGCAACCCGACTACCGGCGCGGCGGCGCGCCGCAACAGCAGCCGGACACCGCACGGGTGTTGCAGCAGCACGGTCACCACTTCGGTTTCCCGTTCCTCGATCAAGACGGTGGCGAAACCGAACACCCGTACCCACCAATCGCTACAGGCCACCGGGTCGCTGGCCGGCACGCTCACATGGTGTATCGCAGTCAATAGGGGCATTGGCTTATTCTCCAAGCTCGGCAGGCCGCACCGTCGTAAGCCCTGACTAAAGGCCAACAATGCTGGTCAGGCCGTCGATAGCGGCGCGGTCGCCGCGATCGCGCCGGACTGTGCCACTATCACCCGCCGTCGTGACGCTGCTCAAAACCCAGCGCGCCGCCCGGGGCGCCGAGCAGCTGGCCGCGGTCAACCAATGGACAGCTACCGGGCTGGTGTTCACCACCGAGCTCGGCACGCCCGTCGAGCCGCGCAACCTGCTGCGCACCCTCGAGGCCGCGGCGGCCAAGGCGGGGTTCGCCAACGTCGGCGTGCACACCTTGAGGCACAGCGCCGCGGTAGCGTGGCTCGAGGCCGGCGTGCACATCAAGGCGGTAGCCGACCTGCTCGGGCACAGCAGCATAGCGGTTACCGGAGACATCTACGGGCACACGTCGGACGCGACCACCCGAACCTCACAGTCTGCTGTGGCTCGCCGAGATGCCGGGAAATCCGGATCAGCACCGGGGACGGCATCTTCCGGGTGTTTTACGTGACTCAGTTCGGAGGTGAGATCTACGTCCTGCACTGCTTAACCAAGAAGACGCAGAAGACCTCGAAGAAGGATATCGACACCGGAGAGCGTCGGTACAAAGAAGCTAAACGCATGCACGAAAAGCGGAAGGGAAGAACACCATGAGCGTGTGGGATGACATCGCCGACAGCCGCGAGGAAGCCGAGAACCTCAAACTGCGGGCCGCGCTGATTCGCGCTATCCGGGATCGGATCGACGGGGCCGGCTGGTCGCAGTCCATCGCAGCGCAGAACCTCGGCCTGACACAGCCCCGTGTATCCGACCTCTACCGAGGAAAGATCTCGAAATTCTCGCTCGACGCTCTCGTCGAGATCGCATCGAAGCTGGGCATCCACGTCCGTGTCGAGGTGGATGCCGACACCGTTCTGTCGGCTTGATGCCATCGTGGATTCACAATCCCAAGGAAATCGGAAACCAAGTGCTCCTGTAGCGGCGACAATTTCGGGACAACACCCTGGAGACGTCAATGATCGCGGCGCGCAATTTTGGGACCGCTTTGGGACCACACATTATGCGCGATGGTGAACGAACTGCGCGTCCGTGCACGCTATGCACGCGCACGAATCGGCCGCCTACTGTCTGCGACCTGGGAAAATGGGTTACCGCTATTTACTGGGGGGGTCAAGTGGTCGCAGGTTCAAATCCTGTCAGCCCGACGCAGGTCAGAGGATGTTTTTGCCTCTGGCAACCACCCCCCAGATAGGGTTTGACCCCAATTCCTACCCCACCCAGGAATTAGAATGTGTCCGTGGCGAAGCGCCGGGCAAACTCCGAGGGATCAGCACGACAGCGGCGTGACGGGCGCTAGGAAGCACGGCTGAGCTACCTGGATCCGGACACCGGAGTACGCAAACATGTCTCGGTGTATGCGGGCAGCCGGAAGGCAGCGCTTGCCGAGCTGGACACGGTGCAAGACCGCGTCGCCAAGGGCCAGCCGCCTAGGGACGCGTCGCGCACCCTTGCCGACTGGTTGCGGCATTGGCGGGAGACCACCCTGGCGGCATCGGATCGCAAGGCAAGCACCAAGGAGCTGTACGCCAACCTCGCCCGTAACCACTTGGAACCCGAGCCGTTTGGTGCCGTGCGCCTGCTGATTCATCGACGCGATCAACTCGTGCCGTATCCGGCAATGTGGCGAGGGACAGTCGGCGCTGGCGGGGAGGCGGTAGACGTAGCGCGCGGGCCGGTGCAGTCGACCCCTCCGCGATAACTGCGGGAGCAGCGTCCGGATCGGGAGATGGCGAATCTGTCATGGATTAAGTTTAAGAACGCGGTGGTGGAACCTAATCTGACCAGCACGTCGTGGACCCTGACCAGCACTAATAGGCCACGTTTCGAGCTGTGTCATAGGCCAATGGTCGTCCCACCGCTCAGACTGGTGACACTCTGGCAGCAACCAGACACTGGCAGGAGCCATACCGGGCAGATCCTGAGCCGGAAGACAAGGGGAAGGCACGCCTTTGCTGGCCTGATCTGGAAATAGGCTCTGAGCTGGCCGTATACCTGTGCCCCCGGCAGGATTCGAACCTGCTGACCCAGGACCTCTTGTCGAGGAACGGATTGCCGCCGACCATGCAGAGCGGATTAACCTGTTGGCCAACGGTATTCGGCCGCAATCGGCCCTGTTAAGCCACAGGTCCTGCTAATCTGTTGGTCGCGGGATCGAGCCCCGCCCGCCCCACTTATTACCTGTACTACCTCGGCTGGTGGTGTCTGGCATTTCCACTTCGGGTGATGCCTGACAGTGTTTCGGCTGATGCTTGAAAGTTGTTGCGGCTGACCCTTGACACTGCCTGAATGAGCGGAGTTGAGCGTGGCCGAGCAGAGGTGTCAGGCCGTGTTAGCGGCGGGTGGTCTGGGTTGGGCATGTTCCCCGAGCAACTGGCGTCAGCTTCATTGGGGACCGTCTGTTTGCCCGGATCAGCGACTTGCACCCTCGATGGCCGGCGGGGCCGAATCGGCGAGGTTGTTTGGGTTCAGACTGTTGTGATGCCGTATTGTTTGAGCCGCCGGTACAGCGACGAGCGTGCTAGCCCCAGCGTCTTGGCCGCATGGACGCGGTTGCCACCGGCCTCCTTTAAGGCCGCGATCACGGCATCACGGTCAGCCTGCTCGAGCGGTGATAGGGTCCGTCGTGCCGTGGTGTGGCAGTAGCCGGGCAAGTCGTTCTCCTCGATCGATCCCACCGGCCTCTTCTTCAGCGCGCTGGCCAAGGCTTCCTCGAGCTGTAGGACATTGCGGGGCCAGATGTACCGTTCGATCAGGCGCATTGCGCCGACCGAAACCCGGGCCTCCCGGTGGGGTGCGAGCTCGGCGAGAACCCGGCTGGTGACTGTGCTCAGATCCGCGGTGCGCTGTCGCAGCGGGGGCACGGTGACATCGACCACGCCCAGGTCGCGATCAAGGCGTTCCAAATCGACTACGTCGTCAAGACCCCAAGGCAGTCGCCAAGATCGTCGATGACGCCGATGTGCTGCTGGAGTTCTATAAGTACCCGGCCGCACACTGGATCCATTTGCGCACCACCAACCCGATCGAATCGACCTTCGCCACCGTGCGGCTACGGACCAAGGTCACCAATGGATCCGGATCCCGCGCCGCCGGGATTGCCATGGCCTACAAGCTTATCGAGGCCGCACAGACCCGCTGGCGCGCGGTCAACGCACCACACCTGGTCGCACTCGTCCGCGCCGGAGCCACCTTCCACAAGGGCAAACTGCTGGAGCGACCCACTGAAATCATCCCGACTGAACCTGCCGACTCAGCCCCGAAGGAAGTCGCCTGAAACTCGCGCCGAGTTATGCCGCCGCAACGCCATCCGTTTCGCGCGCAATGCTTTGACCTCCGTCACTCACGATGCTGGCGACCATCGCCCACGCTGCCACCTCAGGTCCTCGTAGACTCCGGCGGCATGGCTGATGTTCCGCTCGACACGCAAGAGCGCCTTGAGCTCTGTGATCTCCTCGACGAGCTCGGTCCTTCCGTTCCTACACTTCTCGAGGGCTGGACTGCTCACGATCTCGCCGCCCACATCGTGTTGCGAGAACGCGATCTCGTTGCTGGCCCTTGCATCGTTCTACCTGGTCCCTTCCAACGGTTCGCCGAGCGGCGTAGGGCCAGATTGGCCCAGAGCAAGGACTTCACGTGGCTCGTCGCGCGGATCCGGTCCGGCCCGCCCATCGGGTTCTTCCGCATCGGATGGGTCCGCGCCTTTGCGAATCTAAACGAGTTCTTTGTTCATCACGAGGACGTGCGCAGAGCCAATAGACAAGAGCCCCGTAGCCTCGTGCCTGCAATGGATGCTGCCTTGTGGCGAAACGTTCGCCGCGGCAGCCACTACCTAAGTCGGCGGCTTGACGCTTCGGGGCTCGAGATTGAGTGGGCCGGAACCAACCATCGGGTGACGGTTCAACCAGGCGAACTGACGGCTCGGCTCAGCGGTCCGCCGGGCGAACTCCTCCTATACGTCTTTGGGCGCCAAGCTGCAGCACAGGTCGAAGCGAGCGGACCACCGGAGGCCGTTGCAGCGGTGCATCGCACGCACTTCGGCATGTGAGTCCAAGTCCATCGCCCACTTCGATCCACAGGTCTTGACAATATCTCTCTGCGTTCAATCGCCTGACGGTCCTGATCAGTTGTCGGCGATACCGGAGCCGGCCAAGGCCGGGACGCTGTCTTCAGCGTGCAGCACCGATTGGACGCCGGTCTTGAAGCGCTCGAGGACGTCGATGATCGTCTGTCCTTCGGGGGTGTGGCCCCAGATGCTGATGCCCTGGTGAGTCGTTGACTCCCAAGTCGATTCGTCGACGACGATCGGGTTCCACCCGACTTCCCATTCGAAGCCGGACGGGGTTACGGCGTAGAACGACAGCTCCTTGTCGTTGGTGTGCTGGCCGACCGACAGGGCCATGTCGAAACCCAGCTCCTTCACCCGTTGGTAGGCGAGCGTCATGTCATTGAGGTCGGCGACCTGAACGTTGCAGTGCTGAATCCTGGTGCGGATCGGGTTGATGGGCAGCCGGTTCACCGAGGCGATGGCGACGGTGTGGTGGCGCTCGTTGACCCGCAGGAAGCGAATCTTGAACTTCAAACCGCTGATCGTCTCGTCGATGTAGTCGGAAAGCCGGGCGTCGAACACGGTGCTGTAGTAGCCGCGCATCTGGTGCGGTTTCTTGGTCGCGATGGCCACGTGTCCCATACCGTCCACGCCGGTGACGAACCCGCCGCCGCTGGCCAGTCGCAGAGGGGCGGTGGCTGTACGGGCCTTGACGTAGATCTCCTGGGTGAGCCCGTTGGGACCGGGGAACCGGACGAGCCGCTCGACACCACGCAGCGCGGCCTCCTCGGCGGATCCGTCGCTGACCGGCACGCCGTGACTGCGGACGCGCGCCTCGATCGTGTCGAATGTGGCATGGTCGTCGAGTTGCCAGCCCAATGCGGTGGTGTCCTCGGCGGGACCGCGCTGCAGCAGGAAGCGGCATTCGTTGTCGTCGAGGCGGAAGCGCATGACCCCGGGCAGTGTCTCGTCGAGGTGCACGCCGATCGCGTCACGCCCGAACCGGCGCCAGTCGTCGAACTTCTCGGTTTCGATCACGAGATAGCCGAGATGGACCTTGCCGAAGACATCGGTGAGCGCGGTCATGAGAACGCCAATCGTGACTCGGTGCTGAGGAATTCGGTGACGAGCTGGTTGAACAACTCGGCGCGTTCCCACTGCATCCAGTGCCCGGTATGTGATGTCATGACGAGTTCCGCGTTGGGCATGAGGTTGAGCAGGAGTGGGCCGCCGGAGGGGCGGTTGACCTTGTCGTCACGGCCCCACAGCACCAGGGTCGGATTGTTCAGGTGCTTGAGCCGTTTGTCGCGGGTCAGATCCATTTGCCAGAGCGTCCGCAGGCCTTTGGGCCGTTGTAGCGGGGGATGGGCCACCACTTCGGGATCGATGGAGGCCTGGTAGCGCAGGTCGATCAGCTCGTCGGGTACCGCCGCGCCGTCGTACACCAGATAGGTGCGGATGAACGCCGCCAGCTTCTCACGGCTGGGCCCCTCGCCGCCGTAGTAGGACAGCAGGCTCTTCAACCCTTCGGTGGGCAGGCCCCGCGTAGTGCCGATGCCGCCCGGTCCCATCAGGACGAGCTTGCCGGCGCGGTGCGGCGAGTCGAGGGCCAGTCGCAGTGCGGCCGCGCCTCCGTACGAGTTCCCGATCAAATGCGCCGTCCCAATACCTAATTCGTCGAGGAGACCGCGGATCATGTCGGCGAGGTAACCGAACGGATCGCTGTGGTCGACGTGTTTGGCCGATCGGCCGTAGCCGGGCATGTCGGGGACGATGACGCGGTGGGTCTGGGCGAGAGCATCGATGTTGCGCGAGTAGTTCGACACTCCGGATGCCCCGGGACCGCCGCCGTGCAGCATGACCACGGGCGGCCCGTCTCCGCCCGTGTCGGCGAGGAATATGTCTGCGCCTTTGACGCGGATGGTGTGTTCGGATTTGACGGTGGTCATGCGTGGTCCTTTACTTGATGGACGGCCGGGACGGTCAAGCCGGCCGGGGGTGGGGGAAGTGGTTGCTCGCCGCCGGCGGCGTAGACGAATCCGTCGGGCCGCACGGCCACGGTGGATGCCTTCTTCCTCTCGAGCCAGCGGGTCAGGGTTCCGTCACGATCGACGATGCAATCAGCGGCTGGAGCGCTACCTCGCGGGGTGATGCTCACGACGGGCACTCCGGCTGATCGCCAAGCAGGCCACGGGGCCGCCGGCGCGGTATGCAGGATCGTCCATCGGCCGTCGATGACGTCATCGAGGCGCACCCGATCGCCTTTCTCGTCGGTGACCCACGGTTGCGGGATGAGCCAGCCAACGGCGTCGTTGCCGTTGGGCGCCAGCAGCCCTTCGTGATAGCGCGCATCGGGAAGCCAGCGATGGTTGCGCAGCCAGTCGGTGAAGTAGGGCACCTTGCTGGCGGTGCGGAAGAAGCGGTTTCGCACAGCGGCACGCAGCGGATTGCGCTCGATGATGAGCTTGCCGGTCTTGACGGCCCGATTGGTGACTTCCTTGAGGTGGGGCAGTCGCTCGGCTTGGTAGGTGTCGAGCACTGATTCGGGCAGTGAGCCACTCAGAACAGCGTCGAGTTTCCAACACAGGTTCGCGACGTCGCGGACGCCGCCACACATGCCCTGGCCGATCCACGGCGGCATCGCATGCGCTGCGTCACCGGCCAGGAACACCCGGCCCACCCGCCACCGGTCGGCGAACCGGACGTGGTGGCTGTAGCACGCGAAGCCGATGATCTCGACGTTCGCCTTGGTGATGCCCTGATTGGACAGGACGTTCCAGATGGCGTCCTCGGTGAGGAAATCCTTCTCGTCTTCCTCGTCGCGAACCGGGAACTCCCAGCGGTGGTGCCCGAGCGGAGTGGGGCAGTCGACGGTGGGGCGGGCAGGGTTGCAGTGGAACCGCAGCCGGTCGTGGCCGGGCCAGGCCTCGAGCACCTTGGTGTCGATCACGATCCACCGCTCCGAATAGGTGCGGCCGCCGAATCCCACACCCAGCTGTCCGCGAATCGAACTCGAACCGCCGTCGGCGGCGATCACGTACGAGGCGCGGATGCGCTTGAACTGGTCTGTGGTCAGGTCGGCCAGCATGAGCTCCACACAGTCCGGGTGCTGGATGAGGCGCAGACACTCGTGTTCCAGCAGGATCGCGACGTTGGGGAAGCGGTCAACTCCTTCGCGCAGGACTTTGTCGACGGCAGGCTGGTAGATGAACTGTTGCGGAGGGTGCCCGCAGCCCCGGTCGATGGGCAATAGCTTCACGAAGGTCTCGCCCTTGGCGTCGACGAAATTGGCACCGGCCCCGGGTTGCATGTCGGCGTTGAGCCGGTCGGCCAGCCCTACCTGCTGCCAGATCCGCACCACCTCCTCGTCGGTGGAGATGGCCCTGGCGCGGAAGTAAATGTCGGGGTCGCGCTCGATGACGACGACTTTGAGCCCCCTTTGCCCAAGGAGGTTGGCCGCGGTGGCACCCACCGGGCCGTAACCGACGATCGCCACGTCATAGGTCGCTGAGTCATTCATGGGTGTCTCTTATCTGTGTGCCGTGTCCTCGTTGACCGGGGACTTGTAGTGTAGTGGTCACTACGGTAATGTAGTGATCATTACGGAGTCAAGAGGCAGGGAGAAAATGGCTACGCCAGACAAGCCCAAGCGTCGGCAACGGCGAGCCGACGGCGAGTTGTCCCGCACCAAGATCCTCGACGCGGCCACCGAGATCGCGGCCGAGCGCGGCTACGAGGGAACCAGCATCGGTGCGGTCAGCGCCAAGTGCGGACTGCCGGCCAGTTCGATCTACTGGCACTTCAAGGACAAGGACGATCTGATCGCCGCCGTCATCGAGCGCAGTTTCGATAACTGGCTCGAGGTGTGGCAGTTACCCGAGGACGTCGTGGCCCGGGACCGTCTGTTGGAGGTGGCGGTGGGCACGGCGAAGGCGGTGCTGGAATCACCCGATTTCTTTCGCCTCGGTCTCATGCTCGCTTTGGAGCGCCGGCCCGAGGAACCGCGGGCGCGCGCGATGTTCATTCGGGTGCGCGAGCAGGCCTTCGAAGCGCTGTCGACGAGCATCCGAGAACTGGGGTTAGGCCTGTCCCAAGCACAGATCGACCAGTTGGCGACCTACGCGATTGCCGGTGCCGACGGCCTGTTCATGGCCCATGAGATCGGTGGCGACACTGTCGATCTCATCGGATTGTTCAGGCTTCACGGTCAAGCCCTCTACGACACCGCAGTGCGCATGAGCCAGGAGAACGAACAGTAATGACCCTGACGCCGGACCAGATTGAGGCAGCCGCCGACCTGCTTGCGGCGGCCGATGCCGACGTAGCCCCGATCGGTCAACTGACGCAACGCTATCCCCGGATGGAACTCGCCGATGCCTACGCGATTCAGCAAGTGAACCTGGCTCGTCACCTGACAACCGGCCGAGCCCTCGTGGGTCACAAGATCGGGTTGACGTCTGAACCGATGCAGAATCTGCTCGGTGTCGACGAGCCCGATTTCGGCTACATCCTCGACAGCATGGTGGTGCCCAACGGCACTGCCGTGCGGTGCGGACGATTCTGCGCACCCCGTGTGGAGCCGGAAGTCGCTTTCCTGCTGGGCAAACCACTGCGCGGGCCGGGCGTGAGCATCGACGACGTGCGGTCCGCGACCGAAGCTGTCGCGGTAGCGCTCGAAATCGTGGACAGTCGCATCGCCGACTGGAAGCTGACGCTGCGCGACACCGTCGCCGACAATGCCAGCTCCGGAGCTGTCGTCCTCGGCGAGTGGGTGCCCTACGACGAGGGCGTCGAACTCGCCGCTGCCCGGGCGTCGTTGCGGCTCAACGGGACCGAGGTCGACTCGGGTCTGGGTTCGGCGGTGCTCGGCGATCCGGCAACGGCGGTGGCCTGGCTAGCCAACGCTCTCGCCCCGTTCGGCACGGATCTCCAACCCGGGCAGTTCGTCATGTCCGGTTCGTTCACCACCGCCGCATTCGTCCACTCCGGCGATACCGCGTCGGCCACCATCAGCGGCCTGGGCACAGTGTCGCTGAGCTTCACCTGAGGAAAACCATGTCAACACAAGAAGGCTGGCCGGTCGCCATCATCGGCTCGGGCAACATCGGCACCGACCTGATGATCAAGATCCTGCGCAGCGACGGCCCGCTGACAATGGCGGCGATGGTCGGCATCGACCCGGACTCCGACGGGCTCGCTCGAGCCAAACGGATGGGAGTTCCGACCACGGCCGAGGGAATCGACGGTCTGCTTGCGATGCCGAACTTCAGCGCCACCAGGCTCGTCTTCGATGCCACCTCCGCCGCTGCACATCGGGCGAACTGGGCCAAACTCAAAGACACCGGTGTGCGTGTCGTCGATCTCACGCCGGCGGCCATCGGCCCCTACTGCGTTCCGGTGGTCAACCTCGACGACCACCTCGACGCCCCGAACCTGAACATGGTGACTTGCGGCGGACAGGCCACGGTGCCCATCGTCGCCGCGGTTGCTCAAGTGGGCATCGTGTCCTATGCCGAGATCGTCTCGTCGATCTCGTCGAAATCCGCCGGCCCGGGAACCCGTGCCAGCATCGACGAGTTCACCGAGACCACGGCCGCCGCGCTGGAAGCCGTCGGCGGAGCTCAACGCGGACGGGCACTGATCATCCTCAATCCCGCCGATCCGCCCGTATTGATGCGCAACACCGTCTACTGTCTCGTCGACGGAGACGTCGACCACGGTGCGATCGAGAGGTCGGTCGAGACGATGGTCGACCGGGTGCGAGAGTACGTCCCCGGTTACCGGCTCAAGCAGCGAGTGCAGTTCGAGACATTTGCCGCCGACAACCCGCTGTTCATTCCGGAAACGGGAAAGTTCACCGGCACCCGGGTCACTGTGCTGCTCGAGGTCACCGGCGCGGCCCACTACCTGCCCGCGTACGCCGGCAACCTCGACATCATGACCTCGGCAGCCAAAGCCACCGCCGAACGCATCGCCACCCACGCAGCCCAACCAACCGGAGCCCGGCCATGACTCACGACCTCTATATCAGCGACGTCACCTTGCGCGACGGCATGCATGCCATCCGCCACCAGTACAGCATCGAGCAGGCCAAAGGCATAGCCACCGCACTCGATGCCGCCGGGGTGGATTCCATCGAGGTCGCCCACGGCGACGGACTGGCCGGCTCAACCTGCAACTACGGCTTCGGGGCACACACCGACCTGGAATGGATCGAAGCGGTTGCCGGCGTGGTCAAGCGCGCCAGGGTTGCCACACTGCTATTGCCGGGCATCGGCACCGTGCACAACCTCAAGGACGCCCACCGGGCCGGTGCCAGCGTGGTGCGGGTGGCCACCCACTGCACCGAAGCCGACATCTCCGCCGAACACATCGCCGCAGCGCGAGAACTCGGTATGGACACCGTCGGCTTCCTGATGATGAGCCACCTGACCACCCCCGAGGCCCTGGCCGGCCAGGCCAAATTGATGGAGAGCTACGGTGCCACCTGCGTCTACGTCGTGGACTCCGGCGGCGCGATGCTGATGGGCGACGTCGCCGACCGGGTCGATGCCCTGCGCGAAAAGCTTCTCCCGACAACAGAAATCGGTATCCACGCTCACCACAACCTGTCGCTGGGCGTGGCGAACTCGATCGTTGCCGTGGAGCACGGCGCCAACCGGGTAGACGCCTCGCTGACCGGGATGGGCGCCGGGGCAGGCAACGCTCCGCTGGAGGTGTTCATCGCCGCCGCCAGCCGGATGGGCTGGAACCACGGCTGCGACCTCCACGGGCTGGAAGATGCCGCCGACGACCTGGTCCGGCCGTTACAGGACAGACCGGTCCGGGTGGATCGCGAAACCCTGACGCTGGGATACGCCGGCGTCTACTCCAGTTTCCTGCGCCATGCCGAATCCGCGGCCGAACGCTACGACATCGATGCGCGCACCCTTCTCGAAGAGGCCGGCCGCCGGGGGATGATCGGTGGCCAGGAGGACATGCTCGTCGACATCGCGCTCGACCTCACCGGCGGCGAATCGGTGCGGTGACTCCTGACGAAGCGGCATTCGGCGTCCATCACCTCGCGCCATACCTATTCACCGAACTGCTCGAACCAGGGGGCGTCGCGCCTTACCGTTTGATACGCCTGCTGCAAGGAGAAACTGATGACCAAGTACGTGTTCGACTTCACCGATGGCGACAAGGATCAGAAGGACCTGCTGGGTGGTAAGGGCGCGAACCTGGCCGAGATGACCAAGCTGGGATTGCCGGTGCCGCCCGGGTTCACCATCACGACGGAGGCTTGCCGGGAGTACTTGTCGCAGGGCAGCGCGCCCGGCGAGCTGCGGGTGCAGGTGACGATGGCATTGCGGCAGTTGGAGGACAACCTCGGTCGCCGGCTCGGTGATCGTCATGATCCGCTGCTGGTCAGTGTTCGCTCCGGTGCGGCGTTTTCGATGCCCGGGATGATGGAGACGGTGTTGAACATCGGGCTCAACGACGCCAGCGTGAAGGGGCTGGCCGAGGAATCCGGGGACGAGCGCTTCGCCTGGGATTCCTACCGGCGGCTGCTGCAGATGTTCGGCAAGACGGTGTTGGGGATTCCCGGCGAGGTGTTCTCCGATGTGCTTGATAAGGCGAAGTCGACCAAGGGGGTGTCCAGCGATGTCGACCTCGATGTTGATGATCTGCAGGCGTTGGTCACGACGTTCAAGGACGCGGTGCGGGAGCACTCCGGTCAAGAGTTCCCGCAGCACCCGCGCGAGCAGTTGGACATGGCGATCAACGCCGTCTTCGACTCCTGGAACACCGACCGGGCGCGGTTGTACCGGCGGCGGGAGCGGATCCCGCAGCACCTGGGTACGGCGGTGAACGTCTGCACGATGGTGTTCGGCAATCTGGGCGAGTCCAGTGGCACCGGCGTTGCGTTCACCCGTGACCCGGCGTCAGGGCGGACCGGCGCGTACGGGGACTATCTGTCCAACGCGCAGGGCGAGGACGTCGTCGCCGGGATCCGAAACACTCTGTCGTTGGACGATCTGAAGGCTCTGGACCCGTCGTCGCACAAGCAACTGATCAAGGTGATGCGCCAGCTGGAGACGCATTACCGGGACCTGTGTGATATCGAGTTCACCATCGAGCGCGGCAAGTTGTGGATGTTGCAGACCCGGGTCGGGAAGCGCACCGCTGCGGCGGCGTTCCGGATCGCTGCGCAGCTGGTCGACGAGAACCTGATCACGATGGACGAGGGGTTGTCCCGGGTGTCCGGTTCGCAGCTGGCGTTGCTGATGTTCCCGCATTTCGACCGGTCGGCTCCCCGGGAGTTGCTGACGCAGGGGATGGCCGCGTCGCCGGGTGCTGCGGTGGGCCGCGCGGTGTTCGATTCGCCTACCGCCAAGGTGTGGGCGGACCGTGGCGAGCAGGTGGTGTTGGTTCGCAGAGAAACCAACCCCGATGACCTCGAGGGCATGATCGCCGCGGACGGGATCCTGACGGCGCGCGGTGGGAAGACCTCGCATGCGGCCGTTGTCGCGCGCGGCATGGGAAAGACCTGCGTCTGTGGTGCGGAGGCGCTCGATGTCGACGCCTCGACTCGGACCGCGCGGGTCGGCGCGGTGCTGATCGAGGAGGGCGATGAGATCAGCATCGACGGGTCGACCGGCGAGATCTTCCTCGGGGCGATGCCGGTCGTGCCTTCTCCGGTGGAGACCTATATCGAGGGCGGTCTCGCGGCTGCCCTGGAGGGGACGGACGACGAGACCACCGCGCTGGTCAAGGCGGTTGACCGGTTGCTCACTCATGCCGACGTTCGCCGGCGCCTGGCGATCCGCGCGAACGCGGACACCGCCGAGGATGCGGTCCGCGCGAGATCCCTTGGTGCGCAGGGCATCGGCCTGTGCCGCACCGAGCACATGTTCCTCGGCGATCGCCGAGTATTGATCGAACGGGTCATCCTGGCGGGTAACACCGCGGAGCGCGACGATGCGCTGGCGGCGTTGTTGCCCCTGCAGCGCAAGGACTTCACCGAGCTACTCGACGCAATGGACGGTCTGCCGGTGACCATCCGGCTGCTGGACCCGCCGTTGCACGAGTTCCTGCCGGATCGCACCGAACTCACGGTCAAGGTCGCCCTCGCCGAGGCCAGGGGTGAGACCGGTGAGCAGCTGGATGCCGACCGCAAACTGCTGACGGCGGTGGAAAGGCTGCACGAATCGAACCCGATGCTGGGCCTGCGGGGGGTGCGCCTCGGGCTGCTGACCCCCGGCTTGTTCGCGTTGCAGGTCCGCGCCATCGGCCAGGCGGCCAGCGACCAGATCGCCGCGGGCAAGGATCCGAAGGTCGAGATCATGGTCCCGTTGGTGGGTTCGGTGATGGAGCTGCACCTGGTCCGGGACGAAACCGAGAAGATCCTCGCCGACGTCGCAGCCGAAATGGGAGTGACGCTGAAGATCCCCATCGGCACGATGATCGAGCTGCCGCGTGCCGCGCTGACCGCGCACCGGATCGCCGACGCCGCAGATTTCTTCTCCTTCGGCACCAACGACCTCACCCAGACGACGTGGGGGTTCTCCCGCGACGACGTCGAGTCCACGGTGTTCGCCGCGTACCTGGAGAAGGGTGTCTTCACCGTTTCCCCATTCGAGACCATCGACGCCGGTGGCGTCGGACGGCTCGTGCAGATCGCGGCCGAGGAGGGGCGTAAGACCAAACCCGGTCTAAAGCTCGGGGTCTGCGGTGAGCACGGCGGTGACCCCGAATCCATCCACTTCTTCCACAAGACGGGGCTGGACTACGTGTCCTGCTCCCCGTTCCGGCTACCGGTCGCCCGCCTGGAAGCCGGCCGGGCCGCCGTCAGCTGACGAGCCATGTGCGAGCTGAGGCGCGCCGGTGCCGGGGGGCAGCGTCCAGCGATGGATGTAGTTGGTTGCGCCAAGGGTGGTTCAGCGATTCACCGCACCGTTGTTTCGGCGAGCTTCCCGGGAAGTTGGAGCGCACGGTCGATCTCCTTGCGGACCCGCTGAGCCCGCGCGATCTGGATGATCCCGAGCGCCACAAGCCACGCTCCGATGACTAACGTCAGTATTGCTATGGAATTGAATGGCCACGCAATCACTACCAGGCCGGCTATCCAGGTGGTGATGCCGCCGAAGATGTACCATCCGCGTCCGGGCAGTTCGGGAAACGTTACTGCGGTGACGGTTTCGGCCACTCCCTGGAACACGAACGCGATACCGATCCAGATCGACAGAAGCAAGACAGCGTAGGCATCGCCGAAGTGTCGGAACGAAAATGTCGCCAGAACGACCGAGAGCGCGCCGTTGATGAATGACAGCACCCGGCCGGTAGTAGACGCGGGGATGGTGAACGCGAAGAACAGCTGCGTCAGCCCGGTGCCGAGTAGAAACACGCCGAACAGCGTCGCGGCGACCTGGATCGAGGACCCGGTGACGCTAACACCAGTCCGCCGACGACCAAGGTGAGGAGGCCGGAGACCAAGGCCGGTTTCCACAGCTGTCTCGAAACGGCCGTGAGCGCTGGAGGAGCTGAAGATCGCCCCTTAGCAGTACTTGTCGTCATCTTGTTCTCCTTTTTCATTTTCCTATGATCAGACGAGGTACTTCCTCGCCTGATTGGCCTTGCGCCATCAACCGAGCAATGCCCTGGCCATGACGATGCGCTGGATCTGGTTGGTGCCCTCGTAGATCTGGGTGATCTTGGCGTCGCGCATCATGCGTTCCACCGGGAAGTCGCTGGTGTACCCGGCGCCGCCGAACAACTGCACGGCGTTCGTGGTCACTTCCATGGCGACGTCAGAGGCAAAGCACTTCGATGCCGCCGAGATGAACCTCAGACTGCCTTCACCGCGCTCGGCGCGCGCCGCCGCGGAATACACCATCAGCCGTGCGGCCTCGAGCTTCATGGCCATGTCGGCGAGCATGAACTGCACGCCCTGAAAGTTGCTGATTGACTGGCCGAATTGCTTGCGGTCCTTGGTGTAGGTGATCGCCGCGTCCAATGCGCCCTGGGCGATTCCGACCGCCTGCGCCCCGATGGTGGGGCGGGTGTGGTCGAGGGTGGCCAGCGCGGTCTTGAAGCCGGTGCCGGGCTCGCCGATGATCCGGTCGCCCGGGATGCGGCAGTTCTCGAAATAGATCTCGGTGGTGGGTGAGCCCTTGATGCCGAGCTTGCGTTCCTTGGGTCCGACTGCGAAGCCGTCGTCGTCCTTGTGCACGATGAACGCCGAGATGCCGTTGGGGCCCTTGTCGGGATCCGTCACGGCCATCACCGTGTACCAGGTCGACTGGCCGCCGTTGGTGATCCAACACTTCGATCCGTTGAGAAGCCAGTCGTCACCGTCGGCCTTGGCGCGGGTACGCATGGACGCGGGGTCGCTACCCGCTGAGCGTTCCGATAACGCATAGGACGCCATCGCGTCTCCCGACGCCAGCGTGGGCAGTACCTTCTTCTTCAACTCCTCGGAGCCACTGAGGATCAGACCCATCGTGCCAAGCTTGTTGACACCCGGGATCAGTGAGGACGAGGCGCATACGCGGGCAACCTCCTCGACGACGATGCAGCACGCGACCGCATCGGCGCCTTGGCCGCCGTATTCCTCCGAGACGTGCACGGCCGAGAAGCCGGTGTCATTGAGGACCTTGAGCGCCTCCTCCGGAAACCCGCGCATTCTCGTCGACATCGGCTGCGTGCGGGGCGATCTCCTTTTCACACAGATCGCGCAGTACTCCGCGCAGTTCGTTGTGCTCATCGGAGAGGTCGAACAGGCCGAACGCTGGATTACCGTAGCGCTTCATGTAGCAAAGGCTATTCCCGACACTTACCGAGGACATCGTCCCCGCGCGACCAAAAGTGCGAATGACGTTGTGGCCGAGAGCTAACGGGAAGACACATTGCAGCCGAATACCCCCGGCGTTTGTGGGACAACCCGAGGACTCAGTTGCTGTTTGGTCAAGATCAGGATTGTTGTCTGAACTCTTCCACCACCCGCGCCTGTTCAGCCGCGTTGGTGATGAGTTCGACGTGACCGCCGTCGTGAATACTCAGCGATGAGTTGGGGAGTAGCCGGTTCATGATCTTGGCGTTGAGGATTGGGATGATGGGATCATCGGTGCCGGCCACGATTAGGGTGGGCTGTCGAATGAGCGGTAGCATAGGCAAGCTCGTCCACCCGGCACCGGCGAGGAGTTGGTGCAGGTAGCCCACACGTGAACCGGCCATCAATTGGCGGTCGAATACGTGATCATCATGGGTTTGGTGCGCGCTGTCCCGCCGTAAATGTCGGGCGCTATGCCAGCGGCATAGCGATGATCCAGAAAGCGCCGTGGCGTCAACATTTTTGCCAATACCGACGGTTTGGCCGGAACCATCAAAGACCCGGTCCCGGTGGATACCAGAATGAGGCGACGGCAGCGGTGGGGGTTCTGGAAGGCGAACTGTTGGGCCAGGCCGCCGCCCCATGACAAACCCAAGACATCCACCTGGCGCCTGCCGGCTTTGCGATCGACGACACCGGTCTTGGTCAACAGCTTCCGTAGTCCAGATGACCTCGCCAGGCGTGCCCTCACTCATGCGCTCACTGTAGAACCCACCGTGACGCCACAGCGGGAAAGACACCCTTCCCCTGGGGCGACGGACAGCGCCGGGTCGGGTAAACGGATCAGGGATCAGCCGACGCGGGTTTTCGTGTTCTGCAAACGTTGCACAGACTGCAAGATCCCAGCTAACCGGCGATACCAGGCCGCGGCACGACAGGACACGCCAGGATGCGACACGCCGGGACCACGGCGGCAAAGTTCCAAGGGTCCAGCCGGTGCCAGCTAACCCAAAACGATGGGTCACACGAGGGTCACAAGCCTTTGGATTTGGCTCAAAAACTGCCTCTGAACTGCGGCGGAACCCGTGCCCCCGGCAGGATTCGAACCTGCGGCGTTTTCGGGTAACTCATTAGCGTGAACGACTCGGGACCGCCTGCTTCCACCGACCGCCAGTATCGCAATGTGCCCTCCGAGAGCCGAGTCATGGAAGCGACTTCTGTGATAATCACAAGCTCACCATTCATGTGGTGCGCACCCGGGGCACAGTCCCCAAAAAGCTCTCAAGTGTGCGGCGTGGTGAGCCGTGGCGAAGTCGTCGCTCTTACTACTCTGAGGGCAACAGACTGTGGGGGTACCGCGACCGGAGAAAGGACGCGCAACGTGAAAATCTGCCGCCCGACGAAGAAACGGGTTGTCTTGGCGCTAGGCATGGCCGCCGTGGCCGCACCCGGCGTCTTGTGTTTCGGTGCAGGAACCGCCCGGGCCGACACCGCCAGTGTCCGGTTCCAACCGGCAACAGAGAACAACATTCCAAGTCTGCGAGTCACTGTCACCGACACCAGCGGAAACGGGAGCCCCGGCACATACGGCTCCTGCACTTTCAACGCCACCCCGACGCTGGGGACCATGGACATTCTCCAGGGCATCGGCACTCCAATGGCCCCGCTCAACCAGACATTTCAGCTGAACCAGGGGGGCCAGCAACAGTTGAACTTCGCGCCCGATCTCCCGACGGCCACGCTTTGGAACGTCACCATAACCTGCACTGACCCCGTCCAAAACCAAACCGGGACTATCTACAAGCAACCGATGCCGTTCTGACCAATTCACCGCGAATGACCGGAATCGCCGAGAATCGTCCGGTTGTCGCCGGATTTTCGATCGTGCCAATCTACTTGTCCCACAAGCGCGTTAGGCAAAGATTGGTGTCGTAGGTCAGTCAGCGCTATACGACAGAAAAAGATCCATTCAGCAAGCCGATCCAGACGCCGAGGATCAGGCCAGAACTCGAGGCCGCCTACTACGCTCAAACCCAGGCGTCCCAGCCGGCGATGCCCTCAACAATGAAGCCGGCATCAAAACCGGGACGGTTCACATTTCGCGTCGGTTTACGTCGTTTCGCGTGCTTAAATTCCGCGTTTCCGCAGCTCACGCCGATTTTTGGGGCGGGTTCAATTTCCGGCAGCTCCACCAAGAAACGGCCTATCAAGGCGGTGGAAGCGTCGGACACGGTCCCGCCCAGGACTCGCGTCAACGTCCGGGTGGTATCCGACGCGGAGATATATGCAGGGTTTCAGGAGAGGCGGATGCCGTGAGTTTTGCCGCGACCCGTCAGCCGTCCCGACTTGCCCCTCCTGTCAGCCCGACAAGAGCAGTAGGCTCTGAACTGCGATAACGGAGCTAATCTGCTCACTGGTTCGATGAGGCGACGACCAACCGCTGGGACCAGCCGGGTGCCGGCGGCGCACTCAATGGACTCGTGCGGGGGTGCATTGGGCCGATCGACCGCACGTCATGCACGCTATGCGCGCCTGTACACGTTGTGCGGCTTTGGCTGAGGCCGGTGTCTTAGTGCCGAAGTTGACCGCTGGTCAAGTGGGGTGGTGGCACGCAAGTCCTATCAGCGTCTTGTGCGGGTCAGGGAACCCATCTTGAGGTTGTCAGCGCGCGGCGGCCTTGGCCCGGCGCCGTTCGGCGNNTCGGCGCGCTTCGCGAAGCCGCTGGCGAACGACTTCCGGGTCGTCCTCAGCATGGCTGAAGCTTTCAGTTCCCGCTGAGCGCCCTACGCGCCAATGCTGCTGCCGCAGGACTCACGATATTTCGCCGCGCCCGGGTGACGGGCTGGTCGGTCACGTTGATCAAGACTTCGTAGACGGGGAGTTGGTGCAGGGACGACTCCGAGATAGACCGACCGTCGGAATAGCGCCAGCCGAGTTCGGCCAGCAACGCCGTCATCTTGTCGAACGGCAGTTTGGAACCGGCCGAAGCCGCCGCAAAGGCCAGCATAAGCAGGATGGCCTGCGCCTCAAACTTCTCGTCGGACTTGGGAATCAGCCGACCGGCCAGATGCTCCCACAGTCTGTCGGCGTCACGCTGGGCCGCTACGCCAGCCTTAGTCAGCAACAGCGTGCCCTTGTGCTTGCGCAGCAGTCCCAACGACTGCACGCCTTCGCGGAACCGCAGCAGTGGGTAGCATTGGATCTCGCGATTGCGCTTGCCGATCCAATCATTCATTGCGGGAACGACTTTGGAGGCTTCCTCCACGTCGGCCGGATTGAGATATCCGGCGGTCGTCAGCGGAATGCCACCGCAATGGGCCCGGTCCAGGAACCACTGATACGCCCGCAGGTTGTCGGCCACAGCGACCGTGTCCAGCGGTCTCGAATCAGCCAGCGTGAGCGCCACCTCGGTCAGGTCGTCACCGTGCGGGGAATAGGTGAGACGATGGACCAGGTCGACCAGGCGCGTGTCGATGCCAGCTTCACGCAGCACGAAGTACGCGCCGGCGAAGCCCTTGTTGACCCGCTGCGGCTCGAAGAGCGCGGGGTCGGCAAGCACCTCGGCGAGGCTGTCGGCGTCGACCAGGTGCCCGGAGTCCTCCGGAGGGGCAGCGCGCTCACCGTCGACGACGACCGCTGCGGGACAGTCAGTCTCAGCGGGCAGAACCTCTTCGAGGCGAAGCGTCAGCTCCCAGTTGTCGCCGTAGTCGTAGAGATAGCGCAGGGTATCGCCAGGTTCGCAAAGGGTTTCGTCCAAGCGAGTCTCGGCGGCGGGCAGGCCGTCGTCGTCTTCCCACTCCTTGTTGTCCATGTCATACGGGCATAGGAACAGCTGGCTGCGGTGGTCGAACCCGCCGCCGAGTGAGAAGCGATGCAGGTGCGAGTCGGTCCAGCCGAACGCCACCTGCAGGACCTGGTGCAGCAGGTCCAGTGTCAGGTTCGAGCGCAGGTCCAGCCGTCGCCAGATCGGTGGTTGCGCGTCGTCGAGGTCGACCCTGATCCGGTAGATGGCGATGTCACGCCGCCGGGGGTAACGCAGATCGGGCCGCGACGCCGGAACAGGCACAAGCTGCAGGTACGGGTGCTCGTTCATGGGATCCCGAAATCGGCCGAGTTCACGTCGATCACATTAGATCGGTCGCCATGTCATGCGGGTCCCACCTCGGTCGATCCGACACCATGTCGATATGTCACTGGCTGAGACCGCGCTGCTCACTGCGGCCGGTGATCGCGTCTACGGCCGGGGCGAGGACTACGTCCGCTATGTCCGAGGCCTGCGGATCGCCGCCGAGAAGGCCTATGCCTCGGTCCAGGCCAAGCAGGTCTACCCCACCGCCGCCCTCGGGCCCGCACTAGGTCATCTCCCCGGATTGTCAGCGCTCTCCCCGCCGATTACCCACGGCCGAATACGACAGATTCAAATTACGGCGGGTTACCGGTCATGGGGCGGCGTTTTTGTCTCACCGTAGCGACATCCGCGGATTGTCCGTCGAACCGGATTTCTCCGCAGATACCACACACTTCTGTGTGCTCCTCAGGTCCTGGCTGCCTGGCGGCTGGTCAGAATCCAGGTGTCCTTGCTGCCGGCGCCGGACAACGAGTTCACGATCCGTGATCCTCGGCTGGCCACCCGGGTCAGCGCGGCTGGCATCACGTGCGCTGCCACCGAGCCGCCGGGTGCCTGTCGCAGATCGACGAACGCGCGCAGGTCGACATGGCGCGGGTACATCCCGTCGCCATCGAAGGTCGGATGCGTCGAGAGTGACACCAGTTCCTGGGCGATGAACCGCTCCGGTCGGATCAGCAGCTCGCGACGGCGCGCCTCGAGCGCGGCGTCGGTGGCCTCCGGCCCGATCAGCACACCGCTGCCGCCCAGCCCGTCGATCGGCTTGACCACCAGCTCGCCCAGGTGGTCCAGCACGTAGTCGCGCTGCGCGCGTTCGGCGCAGATCCACGTCGGCACCTGCGGCAGTGACGGCTTCTCCCCGAGGTAGTACTCGACCATCGCCGGGACGAACGCGTAGACCGCCTTGTCGTCGGCGACACCGTTGCCCAGCGCGTTGACGATGGTCAGGTTGCCGGCGTTGAGCGCCTCGAGCAGCCCGGGCCGCAGCGGCGCGCCATTGTGGCCGGTCGACGACAGCAGCATGTCCTCGTCCATCGGCGCATAGATCACGTCGACCGGCTGGCTGCCGGAGCCGATGTGGCGGAATGCCTTTCGATCACGCACCGACAGGTCCGACGGTGCCACGAGTGCCACGCCCATCTCCTCGGCGAGGAACCTGTGCTCGAACCAGGCGGAGTCTTCCCAGCCGGCGGACAGCAGCGCGACCGCCGGCTCGTCGTCGGTGTGCGGTGGGGCCGCCGCCCGCAGCGTGTCGAGCAGCATTTGCGGTACCCGGTCGAGATCGGCGACCTCGGCGGGCGGCTGCAGCTCGGGGAGGTGCTTGCGCAGCAGCCGCCGGTTGACGATCGCATACGCGACACCTGACGGGACGCGCAGGTTATCCTCCAGCACCATCCAGTTACCCGCCCGGTCGCATACCAGGTCGGTGCCACTGATGTGCGCACGCACGCTGTCGCCGGCCAGTCGGCCNNCGCCCACTCGTCGGCGGCTACCATCCGCGGCACCAGATCGAGCGGAGAGGCCTGCGCCCGGCTTTGCCCGGTGACGGCGAAGGTGATGTTGTCGGCACGCTGCTCCTGCTCGATGCCGCCCTCGCGGGACCGCAGCGCAGCGACGCCGAGATCGGCGAGCGTCTTCAGCACCTTCTCGTAGCGCGGGCATGGCTGGCCGTTCGCGTCGACGGCTTCGTCGTAGCTGGCGAACATGTCGCCGCCGGGTTTGTCGGTGTCGGTGGCGGGCTGATACCCGAAGAGCAGCGCGGGATCGTCTTTCACCGCCGCTGCGGTAACCTTCTGGCGGCCGGCCGTCTCGGCGATGAGTTGGTCCACCACGTCGGTGAGGCGCCCGCGACGGCGCAGCGCGCGCCGTTGCCGCGCTGAGGACGTGCCGGCGACCAGTGCCTGACGGGTCAGCTCGCGGATCATCTCCCAGTCGCCGCTGTCTTCCAACCGCGGGCGCAGCGAGGACACCAGGTCGTTGACCACGTCCCCAGCGGGCCGGCTGGCCCGGCCACTGATATCGACGAGGTCGCCCTCGAGTCCGGAGCGGGCCGCCCGCCACAGCGCCGCGCGGCCCAGCGTCGGCGAGAACACCGCCGCGGGGGTGCCGGCCCGGATCGCCTCGACCTCCCGCGCAACCATGGCGCGGAACAGCCCGGCGATGAGCACGATGGTGTCCACCGACGGGCAGCTGTCGCACAGCCGCAACTCGAGGGTGGGGACGTGGCTGGACGGGCGGACGTCGAAGTAGACCATGCCGCCGTCGGTGATCACCCCGTTGGCGACGAGCGCGTTGACCAGTTCGTCGTACTCGGTTGCCGAGTGCACCGGGGCGGCCAGCCCGGTGGTCGGCCAGCGCTGCCACACCAGGGTCCGCACGCTGGCGTAGCCGGTGTCTGACCCGTCGGCCCAGAACGGCGAACTGGCCGCCAGCGCCAGCAGCGTCGGCAGACACGGTGACACGCGGTTGGCGACCGCGACGGCTTCGTCGCGGTCGTCGATGCCGATGTGCACATGCGTGCCACAGATCAGCTGTTCGCGGGCCAGCAGCTGGTAGTCGGCGAGCATCTGCAGGTAACGGGGGGTCTGGGTGACCTGCATCTCGGCGGGCACCGACAGTGGCATGGCGCCGGCGGCCACCACGCCGACGCCGATTTCCTTAGCCGCGTCGACCAACACTCGCCGATGGCGAAGCAGGTCGGCGCGCAGCGCGTCCAGGTTGTCGACGACGCCGCTGTTGATCTCGACGACGCAGCTCTGCAGCTCGGCGACGTAGTCGTGCGACAGCTTGGCGAGCAGCTCAGGGGCGCGGGCCGTCAGCCGCCTCGTTTTCAG
>PLSK01000143.1 GCA_003165155.1 Mycobacterium sp.
CACGACTGCTCCAAAAACTCGCGCCACTGGAAGGGCCGGACGAACACGAACTTGATCGCGTCCGCCGCCATTGCGAACAGCCCGCCCACCGCTTCCATGGGCTTGGAGCCGCGTCCCAATGAAATACCCGCAGTCCAGCGCTCTGCGCCCCTACTCGCCATCGGCCACCACCGGGCATTCCACGGACCGCGTATTTGCGGCGACGGCAACAACTACCATCCTTGCGCCCAGCCTCCGATCACCATCATGAGTTGGCGCTCGCAAGCATGCCGGGACCACAAGGCTCCGGTGTCTTGAACGCGTCCGGCGATTATGACTCATGTCACGTCCGAGTGGAGCGGAAAACGCGCAACCGTTATCGGACGGCCTCTTGTCGGAGTCCCCAGACAAGGGGGACACGGCGGGTCCGCCGCGATTTTCGGCCGAAACATTTCCAGGCAACTCCATGTCTTGTTGAACGTCTAGGTAACGGCGCCGGCCGTCTTGAGTTCGATGATGCGGTCCCAGTCGAGTCCGAGTTCCATCAGGATTTCGTCGGTCTGCTCGGCGAAACCCGGCGCTGGTCCCGTCTGCGGCGGACTGACATCGAACTGGACGGGGTTGGCGACGAGTTCGAGTTCACCCGCGCGCACAACGTACTCGTTGGCGCGGACTTGCGCGTCGTCGGCCGCCTGCAGGGTGTCCTGCACCGGTGCCCACGGTCCGGCGAGCGTGGCAAAGCGTTCGCTCCACTCGGCAAGCGTGCGGGTTGCGATGACCTGGGTCAAGATCTCCACGGCATCCGATGTGTTTGCCGCGATGTTCTCGACGGTGTCGAACCGGGGATCGTCGGCCAGTTCCGGCTTGTCGATATGCCGACAAACGTCTGCCCAGAACTTGGTCGGTTGCATCATCACCAGGGAGATATAGCGACCGTCGGCTGTCGCGTAGAGCCCCACGAGTGGGTTGATGGGCGAGCCGTGCACACCCGGCGGCGGCGATTGCATCAGCTGACCCAAGTGCTTTGTCAGCGCCACCGTGTGCCCCAAGGACCACAGTCCGCTGCCTAGCAGCGACACATCGACGACCGAGGGTTCGCCAGTGCGCTCGCGCTTGAGCAACGCCGCCGCGATGCCGCCGGCGAGGTTGGTGCCGGAAATAGTGTCGCCGTACGCGGGCCCGGGCGGCGCAATCATGCCCGGCATGCCGGCCGGTGTAATGGTGGCGGCGGTTCCGGCCCGGCACCAGAAGGCGGTCATGTCATAACCACCTTTGGTTGCCTCTTCGCCGCGGGGACCGAGCGCGCTGCCGCGCGCGTAGATAATCTTCGGGTTCACCGCGCGGATGTCGTCGACGTCGATGCCGAACTTCTGCCGGGTGCCCGGCAGAAAACTGGTCAAGAACACATCGGAGCGCCGGGCCAGCTCGTAGAGCACTTCTTTGCCCTCGGACACCGACATGTCCAGCCCGATGCTGCGCTTGCCGCGGTTGGCGTGCTCGATGTTGGGATTCGGGTCGCCCTCGACGCGCAGCATTCCGGTCTGCCGAAGTCCGCGCTGCGGGTCGCCGGTCACCGCGTGCTCGACTTTGATGACGTCGGCGCCCCACTCGCCCAGCACCGCACCTGCCGACGGGACGAACCCGTACATGGCGACTTCCAGAACCTTGATGCCTTCCAGCGGCCTCATGCGTTGGCCGCTAGGGCCGGCACGGCGATTTTTCCGACAATCGCTGCCGTGGCCTCCGATGGCATTCTGTCTCCCCGGTTACGCTCAGGATAATTTGATTCTCTTCAGTGGCGAATCTTACATTCGTTTCTCGAGAATTCAAGAAATTCTCAGGAATGGGATCAGCCTCGTCGCCTGGCGGGCCCGTCACGCAGAAACCACCCTCCAGTGCAGGCCGTAGCCGGTTTCCCGGTGGTCTTGCGAGCCGCTCCGGCGCGAGAGTAAGGTTCTCATAATTGTAAGGGAGATTCTTTGTGACTGAGACTGGCGTGTTTGGAGGGCTTGCACGGTGATGGGGACGTGAAGACCGCAGTGGTCACCGGTGGAGGCTCGGGAATCGGTCTGGCTGTCGCGCGTCGGTTGCGCGCCGACGGGCTCGACGTCGCCACCATTGACCTGCAACCATCCGACGCCGACCTTTCTTTTACCGCCGACGTGACGGACCGATCGCAGATCGACTCTGCGCTGTCGGCGATCCACGATCGGCTGGGGCCCGTCACCGTTCTGGTCAACGCCGCGGGACTGGACGGATTCAAGCGCTTCAACCACATCACGTTCGAGACTTGGCAACGGGTAATCGATGTCAACCTCAACGGTGTCTTCCACACCATTCAGGCAGTGCTACCGGACATGGTCGAGGCCGGGTGGGGACGGATCGTCAACATCTCGTCGTCGAGCACGCACTCCGGCGCTCCCTACATGTCGCATTACGTGGCGGCCAAGTCCGCGGTCAACGGGCTCACTAAGTCGCTTGCGCTCGAATACGGGCCCAGTGGCATCACCGTCAACGCCGTGCCGCCCGGTTTCATCGACACCCCTATGTTGCGCAAAGCCGAGGAAAACGGGTTCCTTGGCGACATCGAGAAAACCATCGCGGCCACGCCAGTCCGCCGGATCGGCAAGCCGGAAGACATCGCGGCGGCATGCGCCTTCTTGGTGTCCGAGGAAGCCGGCTACATCACCGGTCAGATATTTGGCGTCAACGGCGGTCGGAACACTTGAGCCGCGACTTGAATCATGAGGAGAAACGAATCATGAGGAGAAACAGTGAAGGTCTGGGTTGATTCAGAACGCTGCCAGGGCCACACCCTGTGCTCGATGATCGCTCCGGATTCTTTCCAGCTCAGCGACATCGACGGCAGTTCATCGCCAGTCAACGAAGTGGTGCCTGCCGATAAGCAGGACCAGGTTCGCGAGGCCGCGCACTCCTGTCCAGAGCAAGCCATCCTCATCACGGACGAAACATAGAGGGAGACAGCACGTTGAGTGTCGACGACGCCGTCAGCGACAGCGACCGCAAGAAGAATCAGTACTCGTACGACCGGCACTCCGCGGAGTACCGCTCACAGTTCAAGCAGATCACCGAAGAGATGCACGCCAAGTGCCCGATGGCGTGGACCGAGACATACGGGGGGCACTGGGTCGCGGCCGGCAGCCATGAGGTTTTCGAGCTCGCACGTTGCCCCGCGGTCTCCAACGACCATGACCTCCGCAACGAACGCCGTGGCTACAAGGGAATTTCGATCCCGACGGCCAGCCGCGTCAGCGCGGTGCGCGGCGGCATTCTGGAAATGGATGATCCCGAACACCGCATCTACCGCACCGTGCTCAATCCCTATTTGTCTCCCGCCGCAGTCAAACGGTGGGAGCCGTTCATCAACGACATCACTCGCGCCTGCCTCAACGAGAAGATCGAGCAGGGCAGCATCGACTTCGTCGACGACCTGGCCAACATCGTGCCCGCCGTGCTGACATTGGCGATGCTGGGCATCCCACTGAAGAAGTGGAACATGTACAGCGAGCCGATTCACGCGGCGGTCTACACCCCGGAACACTCCCCCGATATCGAGCGCGTCACCGCGATGCACCGCGAGATGGGGCTCGACATGGTCAACAGCATGCTCGAGATCCGCGAGAATCCGCGCCCCGGCATCGTCAATGGGCTGCTGCAGATGCGAATCGACGGTGAGCCCGCCCCCGATCTGGAAATTCTCGGCAACCTCGGGCTGGTGCTCGGTGGTGGTTTCGACACCACCACGGCCCTGACCGCGCATTCGCTGGAATGGCTTTCGGAGCACCCTGACAAGCGAGAGCTGCTACAGCGCAACCTCGACACCCTGCTCGACCCGGCGACCGAGGAGTTCCTGCGCTTCTTCACCCCGGCGCCCGGCGATGGCCGGACCTTCTCCGACGATATCGAAATCGACGGCAACCACTTCAAAGAGGGTGAGCGGCTATGGATTTCGTGGGCCATGGCCAACCGCGACCCGGCGGTATTCGCCGACCCGGACAAGATCGTGCTCGACCGTAAAGGCAACCGGCACTTCAGCTTTGGCATCGGTGTGCACCGATGCGTCGGATCGAACGTGGCGCGAACTGTGTTCAAGTCCATGCTGACGGCAGTTCTGGACCGGATGCCCGACTACCACACCGACCCCGACGGCGCCGTGCACTACGAGAGCATCGGCGTCATCCAGGGCATGCGCCACCTACCGGCCACGTTCACCCCCGGCCGCAAGGTCGGCGCCGACCTGGACGAGACACTGGAAAAGTTGCAGCGCATCTGCGACGAGCAGAAGCTCGCCCTACCGGTGACTGAGCGCAAGGAAGCCGCCGTCATAGACTAGGCGGGCCNNCGTGGGACCTAGCCGCGAGGCAGGCCGAGTACGCGCTGGGCGATGATGTTGCGCTGGATCTCCGACGTGCCGCCGGCAATGGTGCCGGAAAAGCTGCGGGCGTACCGGTCGAACCAGCTGGCGAAATAGTGGTCCAGGTTCATGTGCTCGTACGGGCCGGTCTGCGCCGGGTGGATGAGGCCGTCGGGTCCGGCGGCCTCCAGCGCGTATTCGAATCCCCGCCGTTCTGCTTCGGAACCCAGCAGTTTGAGCACCGAGATCGCGGCCACGTNNTCGAGCTCGGTGGTGGGATGGAAGTCGCCGACCATGTTGTCCATCCGGTCGGCAAAACCCAGCCACATCATGGTGCGCTCGTGCCCGAGCGATCCGTTGGCCACATGCCAGCCCTGGTTAAGCTCACCAACCAGGTTTTCCGCGGGCACCCGCACATCGGTGAAGAACACCTCGTTGAAGTCGCGGTCGTCGATTGCGCAGATCGTCGGGAACGGCCGCCGCACCACGCCGGGCGTATCGGTAGGGATTACCAACACGCTGATTCCCTTGTGCTTCGGCGCATCCGGATCGGTGCGAACGAACGTCAACAACACATCGGCGTCGTGGGCGCCGGAGGTCCACACCTTCTGCCCATTGACCACGAAGTGATCGCCGTCCAGTACCGCGCGGGTACGCAGCGATGCCAGATCGGAGCCGGCGCTGGGCTCGCTCATCCCCAGCGATGCGGTGATCTCGGCGCGCAGGATCGGCACCGCCCAGCGGCGTTTCTGTTCCTCACTGCCGAACGATAACAACGACGCCGCAATGATATTGACGCCTTGCGGGTTGAAGCTGTGGTAGATCCGCCGACGGGACAGCTCGTCCATGTAGACGAACTGCTGCAGAACCGTGGCATTGCGTCCGCCGAATTCTGGGGGCTGGCTGGGCAGCAGCCAGCCGTTGTCGAACAGCAGCCGCTGCCAACGACGCGCCCACTGCGGCATGTGGGATACCGACCGGGGACGCTCCAGGGTTTCGCTCGCCGGCGGCGTGTTCTCGTCGAGGAAGGCCGAAAACTCCGCCCGAAACGCCTCGACGTCAGGATCAAAAGTCAGCTGCACGGTACTCCTCGGCGATCCGCGCCCGATGCTCGGCGGCGCCGCCAAGCATGAGTTCACCCGCTTTGGCCCGCTTAAGCGCAAACTGCAGATCGTTCTCCCACGTGAAACCCATCGCGCCGTGCAACTGCAGCCCGTGCCGGAACACCAGCGACTGACACTCCCCTGCCGAAGCTTTGGCCATCGCGGCCGCCAGCCGGCGCCGGGGATCGTCGGCGGCGATCGTCAACGCCGCGAAGTAGGACAGCGCCCGGGCCCGCTCAATCGCCACGTGCATGTCGGCGGCTTTGTGCTGGACGGCCTGGAAGGATCCGATCGCGACACCGAACTGTTGGCGGCTGCGGACGTGCTCGAGCACCAGATCGAGGATGCGTTGGCAGGCGCCGACCATGGTGATTGCCATGCCCGTCAGCGCAACGTGGTGCGCACCCTCCCGGTCGACAGTCAACCGGTCACTGTCGGGGACGTGAACCTCACCGAAGGAAAGATCTGCGACGTGCAGTACCGGGTCGAATACCGAGGAACGCCGGGCCTTCGCCTGATTGGAGGCCACGATGAACACCCCGGCGTCGGTCACCACGGCGAGCCGGTCCACCCGATCGCCGTCCAGGACATGGCGTGCCGTTCCGTCCAGCACCCAGCCTTCGGCATCGCGGTGCGCCGAAACACCGTTGTACACCGCGGTGCCCGACTCGTGCGGGTCGAACCGATCGGCGGCCAATGGCGCGAACTGGCTCATCGTCGCCAGGAATGGAGTGGGATCGGTACCGCGACCCAACTCTTCGAGGACGATGGCCAGCTCCACGGCGCTGTCCGGATCGTTCAGCTCCGTCCAGCCGAGGTCCACATAGGACTTCCAAAGCGGGCTCGGGTCGACGTCATCCTCGGCAACGCTGCGCACCAGGGAGGGCGGACACTGCTTACTAACGACGTCACGGACCGTGCTCTGCCACAGTCGCTGATCAGCATCGAACTCCAACAGCATTCGGGGCCCGCCTCCTCTGGTCACCCTCCGTCACCGCCACAGCGAGAATAACATTCTCTCTTGCGGAAGTAATAATCTCGGAATCGGCGTATG
>PLSK01000068.1 GCA_003165155.1 Mycobacterium sp.
GCGGCGTCGTTGAGTGCTGCACCGGTATCGGCGTCACTGGGCACCTTGTTGGACTACGCGGCCGGGGTCATCCCGGCCAGCCAGATCAGGGCCTCCGGCGCGGTCGGGGCGATCCGGTACGTATCCGACCGGCGCCCGGGCGGCGCCTGGATGCTGGGCAAGCCGATTCAGGTGAGCGAGGCACGTGACCTCAGCGGCAGCGGCCTCCATATCGTCTCTTGCTACCAATATGGCAAGGGGAGTACCTCCGATTGGCTGGGCGGCGGCAGCGCCGGCCTGCAGCATGCCCAGCGCGGAATGCAGTTGCATGCCGCCGCAGGCGGTCCGGCGAGCGCCCCGATTTACGCCTCGATCGATGACGACCCGTCGCTTGACCAGTACAAAAACCAGATAGTTCCGTATTTGCGGTCCTGGGAGTCGGTGGTCGGACACCAGCGCACGGGTGTTTACGCGAATTCGAAGACGATCGACTGGGCGCTGCACGACGGCCTGGGCTCGTACTTCTGGCAGCACAATTGGGGCTCGCCGGCGGGATTCACGCATCCGGCCGCGAGTCTGCACCAGGTTGAGATCGATAAGCGCAGCGTTGGTGGGGTCGGGGTCGACATCAACGAGATACTCAAGCCTCAATTCGGGCAGTGGGCGTAGCTCTCTCGGGGCCCTGTCGGGGCCCTTTCGGGCATTTCGTCGGGCCGTCGGCCCTGCAGCCATTCCTGCCGAGCGCCGGCGCGCCGCGCTTCAGCAAACACTCGTTCGCTGTTGGTGCGGCGGCGCCGAGGCGACCCGGCGAGTGACGGGACGCCCGGGTGGTGGTCGAAGGGCAGTCGCAGCGCGGAATTTTCACATAACGATTCGATAACAATTGGGCTTTGATCTGCGCAGTTGTATCTACTCGACCGTAACCACCTACATGCAGGACGTTTGTTCTACATACCGGCGGCCGCGGTTTGGCCGGGTGTTACCCACGACACTGGTTACCCGTGCGTAGAACTCACCAGTAACCGATGAGCACGCCAAAAGGCCACCGATCCTTATGACACCCTTAATACAGCCGATGCAGTCCGCCGCGCCGCTCGACCCAGTAGGGGCTCGACCCAACAGGGCGGCCGGCAACACACCGGTCAGCCGATTTCCGGCTGCGATTCGATGCCGAATCGAACGAGCCCCGCACAGCCGTGCTGACCGGACAAACTGAACTGATACGTAAAGACGCACACAGGGAGATACGAAACGTGACGATCCACGAGCATGACCGGGTGTCCGCTAACCGCGACGGGAATGGCCCGCACAGGACGCATGCTCTGGTTGATCGTCTGGCTTCCGGCGAGCCGTACGCTGTCGCGTTCGGCGGCCAGGGCAGCGCCTGGCTGGAGACCCTGGAAGAACTGGTTTCCTCGGCCGGGATCGAGACCGAGTTGGCGACACTGGTCGGCGAGGTGGAACTGCTGCTCGAACCGGTGGCGAGAGAGCTGGTCGTGGTTCGTCCGATCGGTTTCGAGCCGCTGCAATGGGTACGCGCGCTGGCCGCTGAAGATCCGGTTCCCTCGAAGAAGCATCTGACGTCCGCCGCGGTGTCGGTGCCCGGCGTGTTGCTAACCCAGATGGCGGCCGTGCGGGCGCTGGCCCGGCAGGGCATGGATCTTGTCGCGACTCCGCCGGTGACCGTCGCGGGACATTCGCAAGGCGTTCTCGGTGTCGAGTCGGTAAAGGCCGGGGGCGCCCGCGACGTCGAGCTGCTGGCGCTGGCCCAGCTGATCGGCGCGGCCGGAACGCTGGTGGCGCGCAGGCGTGGAATCTCTGTTCTCGGCGACCGCCCCCCGATGGTTTCGGTCACCAATGCCGACCCCGAGCGCATTGGCCGCCTGCTCGAGGAATTCGCTCAGGATGTTCGCACGGTGCTGCCCCCGGTGCTGTCCATCCGCAACGGCAGGCGTTCGGTCGTCATCACCGGTACCCCCGAGCAGCTCTCGCGATTCGAACTCTATTGCCAGCAGATCTCGGAGAAGGAAGAGGCCGAGCGCAAGAGCAAGCTCCGCGGCGGCGACGTCTTCGCGCCGGTCTTCGACCCGGTGCAGGTGGAGGTGGGTTTCCACACGCCGCGGCTGGCCGACGGTATCGACATCGTCGGGGGCTGGGCCGAGAAGGTGGGTCTAGATGTCGAGTTGGCCCGGACGCTGACCAACGCCATCCTGGTGGACCGGGTCGACTGGGTGGAAGAGATCACCCGGGTTCACGAGGCCGGTGCACGCTGGATTCTTGACCTAGGTCCGGGCGACATCCTGACCCGGCTGACCGCGCCGGTGATCCGCGGACTCGGCGTCGGCATCGTGCCCGCAGCAACCCGCGGTGGGCAGCGCAACTTGTTCACCGTCGGGGCCGTACCGGAGGTGGCCCGAGCCTGGTCGACCTACGCCCCAACCGTGATCACCCTCCCCGACGGCAGGGTCAAGCTATCGACGAAGTTCACCCGGCTGACCGGGCGCTCGCCGATCCTGCTGGCGGGTATGACTCCGACCACCGTTGACGCCAAGATCGTCGCCGCGGCGGCCAACGCCGGGCATTGGGCCGAGCTCGCAGGCGGCGGCCAGGTCACCGAAGAAATCTTCGCCGACCGCGTCGAGGAGCTGTCCGGGCTTCTCGATCCGGGCCGCACGTATGAGTTCAACACGCTGTTCCTCGATCCGTACCTGTGGAAGCTCCAGGTCGGCGGAAAGCGGCTGGTGCAGAAGGCCCGCCAATCCGGTGCGGCGATCGACGGTTTGGTGATCAGCGCCGGCATCCCGGATCTTGAGGATGCCGTCGAGCTGATCNNTTCGCTCGGTCATCCGCATTGCGACCGAGGTGCCCACCAAACCGGTGATCATGCACGTCGAGGGCGGGCGTGCCGGTGGCCACCATTCCTGGGAAGACCTCGACGACTTGTTGCTGGCGACCTATTCGGAGTTGCGGTCGCGCCCCAACATCACGGTCTGCGTCGGCGGCGGCATCGGCACCCCCGAGCAGGCGGCCGAATACCTGTCCGGGCGCTGGTCGCAGTCATACGGGTTCCCGTCGATGCCGATCGACGGGATCCTGGTGGGCACAGCGGCAATGGCGACCCTCGAGGCCACCACCTCGCCGGCGGTCAAGCGGATGCTGGTCGAGACGCAAGGCACCGACCAGTGGGTTGGTGCTGGAAAAGCCCAGGGCGGCATGGCTTCCGGACGCAGCCAGCTCGGTGCGGACATCCACGAGATCGACAACAGCGCATCGCGTTGCGGCCGGCTGCTGGACGAGGTCGCCGGCGATGCCGACGCGGTCGCCGAGCGCCGCGAGGAGATCATCGCGGCGATGGCCAACACCGCCAAGCCCTACTTCGGCGACTTCGGCGAGATGACCTACCTGCAGTGGTTGCAGCGCTACGTCGAGTTGACGATCGGCGCGGGCGATTCGACCGCCGACACCGCGGCACCGGGCAGCCCCTGGCTGGCCGAAACCTGGCGGGACCGGTTCGAGCAGATGCTGCAGCGGGCCGAGGCGCGGTTGCACCCGCAAGACCACGGCCCGATCGAGACGCTCTACGACGACGCTGCGCTGCTGGAGAACCCCGAGGCGGCGATCGACCTGCTCCTGGACCGCTACCCCGACGCCGAAACCGTGCAGCTGCATCCCGCCGACGTGCCGTTCTTCATCACGCTGTGCAAGACGCTGGGCAAGCCGGTCAACTTCGTGCCGGTCATCGACAAGGATGTCCGGCGCTGGTGGCGCAGCGACTCACTCTGGCAGGCGCACGACGCCCGCTACGACGCCGACCAGGTGTGCATCATCCCCGGCACCGCCGCCGTGGCCGGCATCACCCGGCTGGACGAGCCCGTGGGTGCGTTGCTGGACCGATTCGAACAGGCCGCCGTCGAGCAGGCGCTCGCTGCCGGGTCCGAACCAACGGCCGTGACGTCGCGCCGGCTGGGCCGCGCAGACGTCACCGGACCGCTGGCCGTGGTGCTCGACGCACCGGATGTGCTGTGGGCGGGCCGCACCGCCATCAACCCGGTCTATCGAATCGCCGACTCGGCCGACTGGCTGGTGCACGAGGGATCTGAACAACGGGGCCCCGACCACCGTCGCGCCACGAATTCATCCACCGGAGCCCGGCTGCAGGTGAACGGCGACGAACAGGTCGTTCTCAGCGTGCCGGTGTCCGGAACGTGGGTCGACATCCCGTTCACCTTGCCCGCCAACACTGTTGACGGCGGCACCCCGGTGGTCTCCACCGAAGACGCCGCCATCGCCATGCGCGCGGTGCTGGCGATCGCCGCCGGAGTGGACGGCCCGGAGTTCCTGCCGCCGGTCACCGACGGGACGGCCACCCTGACGGTGGACTGGGATCCCGAGCGGGTGGCCGACCACACCGGGGTCACCGCGATCTTCGGCGAGCCGCTGGCTCCCAGCCTCACCACCGTGCCCGACGCACTCGTCGGCCCTTGCTGGCCTGCCGTTTTCGCGGCGATCGGTTCGGCGGTCACCGACGCCGGCGTCCCGGTGGTGGAGGGCCTGCTGAGCCTGGTGCACCTGGACCACGCAGCTAGGGTGGTCGGCACATTGCCGGAAGTTCCGGCCCAATTGACAGTCACCGCAACGGCATCGCAGGCCACCGACACGGACGTGGGCCGCGTCGTCCGGGTCGCCGTGACCCTCAAAGACTCGGCTGCCGCCGACGGCGCGGTGATCGCGACCCTCGATGAACGATTCGCGATCCTCGGGCGCACCGGCGCCGCTGAACTCACCGACCCGGTCCGGGCCGGTGGCGCGGTATCCGAGAACGCGACCGAGACTCCGCGCCGCCGGCGCCGCGACGCCACGCTGACCGCACCGGTCGACATGCGCCCCTTCGCGATGGTGTCTGGTGATCACAATCCCATCCACACCGACCGGGCCGCCGCGCTGCTGGCCGGCCTGGAATCGCCCATCGTGCACGGCATGTGGTTATCGGCCGCCGCGCAGCACGCGGTGACCGCCACCGACGGTCAAGCCCGCCCGCCCGCTCGGTTGGTGGGTTGGACCGCACGATTCCTGGGCATGGTGCGTCCGGGCGACGAGGTCGAATTCCGGGTCGATCGCGTCGGCATCGACCAGGGTGCCGAGGTTTTAGAGGTGGCCGCGCGGATCGGATCGGATCTGGTGATGTCGGCGACCGCGCGTCTGGCCGCGCCCAAGACGGTCTATGCCTTTCCGGGCCAGGGCATCCAGCACAAGGGCATGGGCATGGAGGTCCGGGCCCGCTCCAAGGCCGCACGCAAGGTCTGGGACAAAGCTGACAAGTTCACCCGCGACACGCTCGGTTTCTCGGTGCTGCACGTGGTGCGCGACAACCCGACCAGCATCGTTGCCAGCGGTGTGCACTATCACCACCCCGACGGCGTGCTGTTCCTGACTCAGTTCACCCAGGTGGCGATGGCGACGGTCGCGGCCGCGCAGGTCGCCGAGATGCGTGAGCAGGGCGCCTTCGTCGAAGGTGCCATCGCGTGCGGCCACTCGGTCGGTGAGTACACCGCGCTGGCCTGCGTCACCAATATCTACGAGCTGGAAGCCTTGCTGGAGATGGTGTTTCACCGCGGCTCGAAGATGCACGACATCGTGCCGCGCGACGAGATGGGCCGCTCCAACTACCGATTGGCCGCGATCCGTCCGTCGCAGATCGACCTGCCTGACGACGAGGTCCCGAGTTTTGTCGCCGAGATTGCCGCGAGTACTGGGGAATTTCTAGAGATCGTGAACTTCAACCTGCGCGGCTCGCAGTACGCGATCGCCGGCACGGTACGCGGCCTGGAAGCGTTGGAAGAAGAGGTTGAGCGGCGCCGCGAAATCAGTGGAGGCAAGCGCTCATTCATCCTGGTGCCCGGTATCGACGTGCCGTTCCACTCGCGGGTGTTGCGGGTCGGCGTCGCCGATTTCCGTCGCTCGCTGGAGCGGGTCATGCCGCGCGACAAAGATCCCAACGTGATCGTCGGACGCTACATCCCCAACTTGGTGCCGCGCCCGTTCACGCTGGACCGCGACTTCATCCAGGAGATCCGCGATCTGGTCCCCGCCGAGCCGCTCGACGAGATCCTCGCCGACTACGACACGTGGCGGACCGAGAGGCCGCGCGAGCTGGCGCGCATCGTCTTGATCGAGTTGTTGGCCTGGCAGTTCGCCAGCCCGGTGCGCTGGATCGAGACCCAGGACCTGCTGTTCATCGAGGAGGCCGCCGGTGGTCTCGGCTTGGAGCGGTTCGTCGAGATTGGCGTGAAGTCCGCGCCGACCGTCGCCGGACTGGCCACCAACACCCTCAAGCTGCCCGAATATGCCCACAGCACTGTGGAAGTGCTCAATGCTGAGCGCGACGCCGCGCTGCTGTTCGCGAACGACAGCGACCCCGAGCTGGAGATCGAAGATGAGCCGGATGATTCCGCCGCGTCCGCGCCGGCGGGTGCCGTCAGCGCCCACGCCGCGCCGGCGCCCGCGCCCACCGCGCCGTCGGGGGCCGCTCGCCCGGAAGACATCGTGTTCGAGGCCGCCGACGCGACCCTGGCGCTGATCGCGCTCTCGGCCAAGATGCGTATCGATCAGATCGAGAAGCTGGACTCCATCGAGTCCATCACCGACGGCGCGTCGTCGCGGCGCAACCAGCTTCTGGTGGACCTGGGCTCCGAGCTGAACCTGGGTGCCATCGATGGCGCCGCCGAGGCCGACCTGGCCGGGCTGCGGTCGCAGGTGAACAAGCTGGCGCGCACCTATAAGCCGTACGGCCCAGTGCTTTCTGACGCGATCAACGATCAGCTGAAGACGATCCTCGGTCCGTCGGGCAAGCGGCCCGGTGCCATCGCCGAGCGGGTCAAGAAGGCCTGGGAACTAGGCGATGGTTGGGCTAAGCACGTCACGGTGGAAGTCGCGCTGGGCACCCGTGAGGGCACCAGCGTTCGTGGCGGGGCGATGGGCCACCTGCACGAGGGTGCGCTGGCCGACGCCGGCTCCGTGGACAAGGTCATCGACGCCGCGGTCGCCGCGGTCGCCGCGCGCCGCGGAATCTCGGTGGCCCTGCCGTCCACGGGCGGTGGCGGCGGCGCGACCGTCGACGCGGCCGCGCTGAGCGAATTCACTGACCAGATCACCGGTCGCGACGGTGTGCTCGCCTCGGCGGCCCGTCTGGTGCTGGGTCAGCTGGGCCTGGACGACCAGATCAGCGCCGCACCCGCGACCACCGATGCCGAGCTCATCGACCTGGTCACCGGGGAGCTGGGTGCCGACTGGCCGCGTTTGGTGGCGCCGGTGTTCGACGCCAAGAAGGCCGTCGTCTTCGACGACCGCTGGGCCAGCGCCCGTGAGGATTTGGTCAAGCTTTGGCTGACCGACGAGGGCGACATCGACGCTGACTGGGTGCGGCTGTCCGAACGGTTCGAGGGTGCCGGCCACGTCGTGGCGACTCAGGCCACCTGGTGGCAGGGCAAGTCGCTGGCCGCCGGCCGTCAGATCCACGGGTCGCTGTACGGGCGGATCGCCGCCGGTGCCGAGAACCCGGACCCAGGTCCGCACTGCAACGAAATCGTGGTGGTGACGGGCGCTTCGAAGGGCTCGATCGCGGCGTCGGTAGCGGCGCGACTGCTTGATGGCGGTGCAACCGTCATCGCCACCACGTCCAAGCTCGACGACGAGCGGCTGGCGTTTTACCGCACGCTGTACCGTGACCATGCTCGTTATGGCGCGTCGCTGTGGGTGGTCGCGGCCAACATGGCCTCCTACTCCGATATCGACGCGCTCGTCGATTGGATCGGCAATGAGCAGTCCGAAAGCCTTGGGCCACAATCGATTCATATCAAGGACGCACAGACACCGACGCTACTGTTCCCCTTCGCGGCACCGCGCGTGGCCGGCGACTTGTCGGAGGCGGGTTCGCGCTCCGAGATGGAGATGAAGGTTCTGCTGTGGGCCGTCCAGCGGTTGATCGGCGGTCTGTCCAAGATCGGCGCCGAGCGCGACATCGCGTCTCGGCTGCATGTGGTGCTGCCTGGTTCACCCAACCGCGGAATGTTCGGCGGTGACGGCGCTTACGGCGAAGCAAAGTCTGCGCTGGACGCCTTGGTAAGCCGTTGGCACGCCGAGCCTTCGTGGGCCGCCCGGGTCAGCCTGGCGCACGCGCTGATCGGCTGGACCCGCGGTACCGGGCTGATGGGCCACAACGACGCCATCGTCAGCGCGGTCGAGGAGGCCGGTGTCACCACCTACTCCACCGACCAGATGGCGGCAATGCTGCTGGATCTATGCGATGTGGAATCCAAGGTGGCCGCGGCCGGTTCGCCCATCGAGGCGGACCTCACCGGTGGGCTGGGTGATGCCAAGCTCGACATGGCAGAACTGGCCGCCAAAGCGCGCGAGGAGATGTCAGCCGAGTCGACCACGGGCGATGACGATGCTAGCGGCCGAAGGACCCCCGGAACCGTAGCCGCGCTGCCGTCCCCGCCGCGCGGGTTCACCCCGGCGCCGCCTCCGCACTGGGATGACCTCGACGTCGACCCGGCCGATCTGGTGGTCATCGTGGGTGGCGCCGAGCTCGGACCGTACGGCTCCTCGCGCACCCGCTTCGAGATGGAGGTCGACAACGAGTTGTCGGCGGCCGGAGTCCTCGAACTGGCCTGGACCACCGGGCTGATCCGCTGGGAAGAGGACCCGCAACCGGGCTGGTACGACATCGAATCCGGCGATCTGGTGGACGAGGCGGAATTGGTCGAGCGTTACCACGACGTCGTGGTCGAGCGCGTGGGCATTCGTGAGTTCGTGGACGACGGCGCGATCGACGCTGACCACTCGTCGCCGTTGCTGGTGTCAGTTTTCCTGGACAAGGATTTCGCGTTCGTGGTGTCGTCGGAGTCCGACGCTCGCGCCTTTGTCGAGTTCGACCCCGAGCACACGATCATCCGGCCGGTGCCGGACTCCAGCGACTGGCAGGTCATCCGCAAGGCCGGCACCGAGATCCGGGTGCCGCGAAAGACCAAGCTGTCGCGAGTCGTCGGTGCCCAGATCCCGACCGGGTTCGACCCGATGGTGTGGGGCATCAGCGCCGACATGGTCAGTTCCATTGACCGGCTGGCGGTGTGGAACATCATCGCGACCGTCGACGCCTTCCTTACCGCAGGTTTCAGCCCGGCCGAAGTGATGCGTTATGTGCACCCAAGCCTGGTGGCCAACACCATGGGGACCGGCATGGGTGGCGGCAGATCGATGCAGACGATGTACCACGGCAACNNGCCGCGTGCGCGACGGCCGCGGTGTCGGTCGAGGAGGGCATCGACAAGATCAAGCTTGGCAAGGCCGAGCTGGTCGTGGCCGGCGGTATCGACGACCTCACGCTGGAGGGCATCATCGGCTTCGGTGACATGGCGGCCACCGCGGACACCCAGATGATGCGCGGCCGCGGTATCCACGACTCGAAGTTCTCCCGGGCCAACGACCGGCGCCGGCTGGGCTTCGTCGAAGCCCAGGGCGGCGGCACCATCTTGCTGGCGCGCGGCGACCTGGCGCTCAAGATGGGCCTACCGGTGCTCGCGGTGGTGGCCTTCGC
>PLSK01000033.1:0-670 GCA_003165155.1 Mycobacterium sp.
TGGCCGTGCTGAAACGAGCCGGTTTTGCCGACGCTGTGCACCTGCAGGGCGGGATCGTGGCCTGGGCCAAGCAGATTCAGCCCGACATGGTGATGTACTAAGGGTTGACCCGTAATGGGTCATGCAGCGCCAATCAGTTTTACCGAGCTATTTCCGGGACAGCCCGAGCGCAGCTTAATGACGCCGAAGCTAATTAACCGCGCTTTTGACGTGCTCAGCAACCGCTTGCATCCAGAAGGGGCCTACCAGGCATGATTTCCGCGCTCCTCAGCGCGTCGCGCCGACCCGCATCGTCGCCCGATTAGGCTATTCCGCGTGACAATGGAGCCGCCGCCGGAGCATGTGCTGTCGGCGTTCGGTTTGACCGGCGTGCAGCCCGTGGCATTGGGCGGTAGCTGGGAAGGCGGCTGGCGCTGTGGCGAGGTCGTCTTGTCGATCGTGGCCGACCACGCCCGCGCCGCCTGGTCCGCCCGGGTGCGCGAGACGTTGTTCGTCGACGGGGTGCGACTGGCCCGGCCGGTCCGCTCCACTGACGGCCGTTACGTGGTCGCCGGGTGGCGGGCGGATACGTTCGTCGCAGGCACACCGGAGGCAAGACACGACGAAGTCGTCTCCGCGGCGGTTCGGCTTCACGAGGCCACCGGGAAGCTGGAACGCCCCCGATTCCTGA
>PLSK01000033.1:814-22202 GCA_003165155.1 Mycobacterium sp.
ACGCGCTGTCCTGGGGCGAGGCCGATGACGGACTCATCGAACGCTGGAACGCGCTGCCGGAGTGGCCGCAGATGTTGTTGCGCGCATTGATGTTTCGGCTGGCTGTTCACGCGCTGCACCCGCGGTCGACCGTCGAGTCGTTTCCGGGTCTGGCCCGCACGGCGGCGTTGGTCCGGCTGGTGCTCTAACTCCCTTCCGGGAACTCGTATCGCACCTCGCTCAGCGCGACCCGGCCGTCGACGGCCAGGACCCCTTCGGCCCGAAGCAGTTCCAGCTGGCGGCTGGTCAAATGCGACGCCGGGCGGCCGGACGCGGTGATCACCCGGTGCCATGGTAGGTCGGAGGAATCGGTGCGCATGATCCAGCCGACGATCCGCGGACTGGAAAGCCCTGCGACGGCTGCGATGTCGCCGTAGGTCGACACCTTGCCCGACGGAATTGCCGCGACCAGTGCGCGCACCCGCTCGACTTGCTCGTCGGTGACCGAAGCCACGGTCAGTTCGCTTTCAGCAGCTTGCGGACCAGAGCGGCGACGTCAGCGGGCCTGGTCTCGGAAACCATGTGCTGGCAGTCGAAATCGAGCAGTTCAAAGTCGGACCCCAGGCGCTGCTGAAGTGGATTGATCAGCCGGTCGGTGACATAGGGCGGCGAGGTCCGCGTCGCACGCACCAGCGTCGTCGCGGTTCCCGCGGGCGGTAGCACGGTGTCGCGGGCCAATTCACTCCAATAGGACATCATCGCCGGGAGGCTGATCCGCCAGCCGTATCGTCCGCTCGGCAGTTTGATCAGGTGCTCGTCGAGATCGGCGTCGAGCTCCGCGGGGTCCACATCAGCCCAGGAGCCGGAGGCCTTTTCGGCGCGAGCCTCGGCCGCATCCGGGTAGTCGGGCGAGGACAGCATGGCGTCGGCGATCTGGCGCGTCCAGTTACCGTCCAAGCCCACCGCAGGGTCGAGCAGTAGCAGTGCCGCCACTTGGTCCGGGCGGGCCGCCGCCAAATGCATGGCGATTGCGCCGCCGAAGGAGTGCCCAACGACAAGCACCGGGGCATCGGCTTCTTTGTCGAGCAGTGCTGCGATTGCCGACACGTTGGCGTCGATGGTCCACGGCGCGGCCCATGATGATCTGCCGTGGCCGAGTAGGTCGGGAGCGGCCACGGCGAATTCGGGCAGATAAGTGGTCAACTGTCGCCAGCGCCGCCCGTGGCCGGTCAGTCCGTGCAGGAGAAGGACTCGAACAGGGCCGGACGGCCCAAAGCGGTGCACGTGCAGGTCGGCGGACACGCGTCGATGATGCCAGGCCAATCCGACTTGTCGGACCCCTGTGGTCTCATGCCGGTATGTCATACACCTGGGGCGCCGAGGCGGGTGCTCTCCTGCAGCCCGGTACGCGCGGCCTGCTGCGGGTGCTGGGCGGCCCCGGCACCGGGAAAAGCAGCCTGCTGATCGACGCTGCGGTCGCTCGAATTAGCGCCGGTGTCGATCCGGAATCGGTTCTACTGCTTACCGGTTCCGGCCGGATCGGGATACGGGCACGCAGCACATTGACCAAGGCGCTGTTGGGGTCGGGTGCGAGTGGTCTCGGCCGCGTCGCGATCCGCGAGCCATTGGTGCGCACCGTGCACGGCTACGCCTACGCAGTTCTGCGGCGGGCCGCCGAGCGCGCGGGGGATGCGCCGCCGCGGCTGATCACCAGCGCCGAACAGGATGCGATCATCCGGGAACTGCTGGCCGGCGACCTCGAAGACGGACCGCGCGCCGCAGCCACCTGGCCTAAGCACCTGTGGCCGGCCCTGAGCACCGCGGGCTTCGCCACCGAGCTGCGAAACCTGATGGCGCGCTGCGCCGAACGCGGTGTGGACCCGACGGAGCTGGAGCGGATGGGCCGCCGCGGCAAGCGCGCCGAATGGATCGCCGCGGGCCAATTCGCGCGGCAGTACGAGCAAGTCATGTTGTTACGCGCGGCGGTCGGCACCGCAGCGCCGCAGGCGACGACGCCGGCGCTGGGCGCGGCCGAGCTTGTGGGCGCGGCTTTGGAGGCTTTCGCGGTCGATCCTGAGTTGCTGGCCGCAGAGCGCGCCCGGATACGCCTCTTGTTGATAGACGACGCCCAGCAACTCGACCCGCAGGCGGCTCGGCTGGTCCGGGTGCTGGCCGCGGGCACCGAACAGGCCGTAGTCGCCGGTGACCCCAACCAGGCAGTGTTCGGCTTCCGAGGGGGCGAGGCCGCCGGGCTGTTGGACGGCGACTGCCCGTCGGTGACGCTGACGGTGTCGCACCGCTGCGCACCCGTGGTAGCCCGTGCCGTCAGCGGCGTCGCACACCGGCTACCCGGCCGCAGTGCAGGCAGGCAGATCGACGGCACCGGTGCCGAAGAGGGATCGGTGACGGTCCGGCTGGCCGCTACGGCGCACGCCGAGGCGGCCCTGATCGCCGACGCGCTGCGGCGTGCTCACCTTGTCGACGGGGTGCCATGGTCACAGATGGCGGTGATTGTCAGGTCGGTTCCGCGGGCCGCCGCGCGATTACCCCGCGCGCTGGCTGCCGCCGGGGTCCCGGTGGCTGCGCCGGCGGCCGGGTTGTCGCTGGCCGAGGAACCCGCGGCGCGGGCGCTGCTTACGGTCCTGGCCGCCACGGCTGACGGGCTGGACGGCGAGCGGGCGCTGGCGCTGCTGACCGGGCCCATCGGTCGCGTCGACCCCGTCTCGCTTCGGCAACTGCGCCGAACACTGCGGCGCGCCGCACCCGATGGTGCGTCGAGGAATTCCGGCGATCTGCTGGTGCAGGCGCTCTCTGGCGGCATCTCACTGTCCGGCGCGCAATCTCGCTCGCTACAGCGAGTCCGCGCGGTGCTGGAAGCGGCCGCCCAAAGCCACCGCGATGAGCAGGATCCGCGCTACACCATGTGGGCGGCGTGGCATCGGTCCGGTCTGCAGCGTCGGTGGCTGGCGGCCAGCGAGCGGGGCGGGCCGGCCGGCGCTCAAGCCAGCAGGGATCTGGACACTGCGACCGAGTTGTTCGACATCACCGATGACTATGTGTCTCGCACGTCCGGTGCCTCGCTGCGCGGGCTCGTGGAACACGTCGCGGCGCTGCAGTTGCCGGGCGTCAATTCTGTGTCCGAGGCCGAGATCGAGCAGGTCAGGGTGCTCAGCGCACACGCCGCACTGGGACATGAATGGGATTTTGTGGTCATCGCCGGGCTGCAGGACGGGTTGTGGCCCAACACGATTCCACGCGGCGGGGTGCTTGCCACCCAGCGGCTACTCGACGTGCTAGACGGTGTTACCGAGGATGCGTCGGTGCGCGCGCCACTGCTCGCCGAAGAGCGCCGGCTGCTGGTAGCCGCGATGGGCAGGGCCCGGCGCCGGTTGTTGGTGACCGCCGTAGACAGCGAGACCGGTGGTGCGAGCGAGGAGGCTGCGTTGCCGTCGGCGTTCTTCTTTGAGATCGCGCACTGGGGTACCGACGGAAGTGATCCCATTGCGGTGCAACCGATATCAACGCCACGCGTGCTATCGACCGTAGCCCTGGTGGGCCGGTTGCGCGGCGTGGTATGCGCGCCGGACGGTGTCATCGATGATTCGGCGCGCGCCTGTGCAGCAACACAATTGGCCCGGTTAGCGAACGCCGGTGTACCCGGCGCCGACCCGGCCGGATGGCATGGACTCATCCCGCTCAGCACCAGTGACCCACTGCGCGAAACGGGCGATCCCGTCACCCTCACCCCGTCGACCCTGCAGACACTCAACGACTGCCCGCTGCGCTGGCTGGCGGAACGGCACGGCGGAACAAACGCGCGTGATCTGCGGTCGGCGATCGGCTCGGTGCTGCATGCGCTGATCGCCGAACCAGGTAAAACCGAATCGCAACTGTTGGTCGGGCTGGACCGCGCCTGGGAGCATCTGCCCTTCGATGCCAGGTGGCACTCGGCCAACGAGCTGGCACGGCATCGCGCCATGATTCAGGCGTTCGCCCAGTGGCGCGCGCAAACCCGAAGCGAACTCACCGAGGTTGGCGTCGAGGTCGACGTCGACGGAGTCCTTAGGAACCCAAACGATGATAGGAACCCACACGATGGTGAGGGTCGGGCCGGTGAAATCCGGCTACGCGGCCGCGTCGACCGGTTAGAACGAGACGGCGCCGGCCGGTTGGTGATCGTCGACATCAAGACCGGCAAAACGCCGGTCAGCAAGGACCATGCCCAACAACACGCTCAGCTCGCCTTGTACCAGCTGGCGGTGGCCGAAGGTATGTTGCCGGACGGCCCCGCCGGTACGGAGCCCGGCGGCGCCCGCCTGGTCTACATCGGTAAGACCGGGGCCGCCGGTGCCACCGAACGCGAGCAGGATCCACTGACACCGGGCGCGCGCGACGAGTGGCGCAGCCTGGTCCGGCAGGCGGCCGGCGCGACAGCCGGGCCGGCGTTCATCGCCCGGCGCAACGACGGTTGCGCGCACTGCCCCATACGGCCGTCTTGTCCGGCTCACGTCAGCGGATCAGCCGAAGGGGCAGCACTATGACACCGGTGCCGGCGCGGTACAGTCCTGCTGAATTAGCCTGCAAGCTAGGGATTTTCCCGCCCACGGCCGAGCAAGAAGCCGTCATCGCCGCGCCGCCGGGCCCGCTGGTTGTCATCGCGGGAGCCGGCGCCGGCAAAACCGAAACGATGGCCGCACGGGTGGTGTGGCTAGTCGCCAACGGCTACGCCGAACCCGGCCAGGTGCTCGGATTGACGTTCACCCGCAAGGCGGCCGGGCAGCTGCTGCGGCGCGTGCGATCCCGGCTGGCCCGGTTGGCCGGNNCCAGTGGTCAGCACCTACCACGCCTTTGCGGGCTCCCTGCTCCGGGAACATGGCCTGTTGTTACCGGTAGAGCCGGACACCCGGTTGCTCAGTGAGACCGAACTCTGGCAGCTGGCCTTCGACGTCGTCACCCGGTACGGCGGGGAGTTGCGCACCGACAAGTCCCCGGCGGCGGTCACCTCGATGGTGCTGCGGTTGTGGGGTCAGCTCGCCGAGCACCTCGTGGACACCGGTCAGCTCCGCGATACCCATGTGGAGCTGGAACGGCTGGTTCACTGCCTCCCGGCGGGCCCCTGCCAGCGCGACCGCGGTCCCAGCCAGTGGCTGTTGCGGCTGCTGGCCACCCAGACCGAACGTGCCGAGCTGGTGCCGCTCCTCGATGCGCTGCATGAGCGCCTGCGCACGGCGAAGGTGATGGACTTCGGCATGCAGATGGCATCCGCAGCGCGGCTGGCGGCCACGTTCCCGCAGGTCGGCGCCGACCTGCGGAACCGCTACCGCGTGGTGTTGCTCGACGAGTACCAGGACACCGGCCACGCCCAGCGCGTCGCGTTGTCGTCATTGTTCGGGGGTGGCGTCGATGATGGGTTAGCGCTTACTGCCGTCGGCGACCCGATTCAATCGATCTACGGCTGGCGCGGCGCCTCGGCGACCAATTTGCCGCGGTTCAGCACGGACTTCCCCCGGTCCGACGGCAGTCCCGCACCGGTCCTGGAACTGCGGACCAGCTGGCGCAACCCGCCGCGTACCCTGCACGTAGCCAACGCGGTGTCGGCGGAGGCGCGGCGACGCTCCGTTGCGGTGCGCGCGCTACGCCCGCGCCCGGACGCCCCGCCCGGCACCGTCCGCTGTGCGTTGCTCCCGGATGTTCGGGCCGAACGGGAGTGGATCGCCGACCACCTACAAGCGCATTACCAGCGGGCGCGGGCCGAAGGCGCCAGCCCGCCGACCGCCGCGGTGTTGGTGCGCCGCAACGCCGACGCCGCACCCATCGCCGACGCATTGCGTGCTCGCGGAGTCCCGGTCGAGGTCGTCGGGCTGGCCGGGCTGTTGTCCGTCCCCGAAGTGGCCGACATGGTGGCGATGTTGCGGTTGGTCGCCGACCCCTCGGCCGGCGCCGCGGCGATGCGGGTTCTCGCCGGTCCACGATGGCGGCTCGGCGCTCGGGATCTAGCGGCGCTGTGGCGCCGCGCGCAGCTGCTTGGCGGGGCGCCACGTCCGGCCGAGGCACCCACGCCCGAGTCGATCGCGATGGCGGCCGGCCCAGACACCGATGCTGCGTGCCTGGCCGACGCGATCGCCGACCCTGGCGGGGCCGACTCGTATTCGGTTGCGGGATATGGGCGTATCAGCGCGCTGTCCGCAGAGCTGAACGCCCTGCGCGGGCACCTAAACCATTCCCTGCCCGACCTGGTCGCCGAGGTGCGCCGCATGCTGGGTGTCGACTGCGAAGTCCGGGCCTCAGCCTCGGCATTAGCCCCGTCGCTTCCGGCTCCGGGCGCGTGGGCCGGCGCCGAGAATCTCGACGCGTTCGCTGACGTCGTCGCCGGCTACGCAGACCGGACCAGCGCGACCGACGCGACCGCCGCGACGTCGGCACCGGGACTGCTGGCCTACCTGGACGCGGCCGAAGTGGTTGAAAATGGCTTGCCGCCAGCATCGTTGGCAGTTTCCCGAGATCGGGTCCAGGTGCTCACCGTGCACTCCGCGAAGGGCTTGGAATGGCAGGTGGTGGCGGTCGCACACCTGTCGGGCGGAACATTTCCGTCGACCGCGTCGCGCAGCACCTGGCTTACCGACGCCTCCGAGCTACCCCCGCTGCTTCGCGGCGACCGCGCCGCGGCAGGGTCACTCGGCGTACCGGTCATGGACACCTCGGCTATCACCAATCGAAAGCAGCTGTCGGACAAGATCTCCGAGCATCGTTGCCAGCTTGATCAGCGCCGCGTCGACGAGGAGCGCCGACTGTTGTACGTCGGCATCACCCGTGCTGAGGACACCCTGCTGGTCTCCGGTCACCACTGGGGTTCTACTGGGATCAAACCGCGGGGACCGTCGGAATTCCTGTGCGAGCTCAAGGACGTCATCGACCGTTCGGCCGAGGCGGGTGATCCCTGCGGGGTAGTGGAATGCTGGGCGCCTGAACCGGCCGATGGTGAGCGAAATCCATTGCACAACAATGTTGTCGAAGCGGTTTGGCCTGCCGATCCATTGGCCGCCCGCCGCGGCGACGTCGAACGCGGGGCGGAGCTGGTGGCGCAAGCGATGTCGGTCGACACCGGCGGCGCCGGCACCGATGTCGAAGGCTGGGCCGCCGACGTTGACGCGCTACTGGCCGAACGGGCCCGCGCCGGGCGGCCGCCGGCCCGCATCCTCCCCGGTCAAATGTCAGTGAGCGGTCTGGTCGAACTGGCCCGCGACCCGGTGGGTGCGGCACAGCGGCTGACGCATCGCCTGCCGACACGTCCAGATCCGCACGCGTTGCTGGGCAACGCATTCCATGCCTGGGTTCAGAAATTCTACGGCGCTGAGTGGTTGTTCGATCTCGGTGACTTGCCGGGTGCCGCGGACTCCGACGTCGGCGACACCCGCGAGTTGGCTGCGTTGCAGGCGNNTGGAAGACCGGCCAACCGCCACGCGGGCCCGAAGCCACGCGGCAGGCCGCGGTCCAGCTCGCCGTCTATCGCTTGGCGTGGGCCGCATTGTCTGGGTGTCCGGAATCGTCGGTGCGCACTGCGTTCCACTACGTGCGCACCGGCGCCACCGTCGCACCCGACGAGCTGCCCGATTCCACCGAGTTGGCCGGGCTGCTGGCCGGCTCCCGCGCAGACCACGATGTCGCGGTCTGATGCGATCGAGTATCTGCAAACCCGCGGTCGTGGTTACATTTGAGGCGTGCGTGTGCCGTGCGGTGGTGTTCGATGACGGACCGCTGTGCGCAAGGGTAGGTTACGGCGGCTGGGGGGTCTCGACGAGACGCTGACCGCCCAGCCCGGTCACCTTTTGGTTGGCGTGCTGGGCATCCCCGAAGCCCACGGCAGCCCCGGCCGCGTCATTACGCGCCGGTTGGTCATCACGTTGACGTTGTTGTTCGCCGCCACCGTCGTCGTCTACCTGGACCGAAACGGGTATCGCGATGTGCGTGGCGGCTCGCTGACATTCCTGGATTGCCTTTACTTCGCGGCGGTGTCGCTATCGACGACCGGCTACGGCGACATCACCCCGTATACCGAGTCCGCGCGTTTGGTCAACACCGTGATCTTTACACCGCTGCGGATCGCGTTTCTGGCGGTGTTGGTCGGCACGACGCTCGAGGTGCTCTCCGAGCGATCCAGGCAAGGGTGGAAGATCCAGCGTTGGAGGAACAAGGTGCGCAACCACACCGTCGTGATCGGCTACGGCACCAAGGGCAAAAGGGCGGTCGCCGCCAGGCTTAGTGATGACGACGCCCAGGGCGAGATTGTCGTCGTCGACACAGATCAAAGCGCCCTCGATCACGCCGCGACCGCCGGGCTGGTCACCGTGCGCGGTGACGCCACCAAATCGGATGTGCTGCGGCTGGCCGGGGCCCAGCACGCGTCCTCGATCATCGTCGCCACCAACCGCGACGACACCGCCGCGTTGGTGACACTGACAGCGCGAGAGCTCGCGCCGAAGGCCAGGATCGTGGCGGCGATCCGGGAGGCCGAGAATTCACACCTTTTGCGGCAGTCCGGCGCGGACGCGGTGGTGGTTTCCTCGGAGACCGCCGGCCGGCTGCTCGGCCTGGCCACCACCACGCCCAGCGTCGTGGAGATGATCGAAGATCTGCTGACCCCGGACACCGGGCTGGCCATCGCCGAACGTGAGGTGGAGCCGTCTGAAGTCGGTGGCTCACCGCGGCACCTGAGCGACATCGTGCTCGGCGTGGTGCGTGACGGCCACCTGCTGCGAATCGGCGCACCTGAAGTCGACGCCGTCGAGGCGACCGACCGGCTGCTGTACATCCGAAACGCGGGTCACTAGTGGCGATCGCAAGCGCGGCGGAGCCGGGCGCAGCGGGTCGCCGCGAGACAGGAACACAGTTGGATTTCCAGTTGGGGAGCGTTCCGCTGCTTTCGCGTGTCGGCGCCGACAGGGCCGATGAACTGCGCACCGATGTTGAGGCGGCCACCGCGGGGTGGGCGGAAGCGGCTCTGCTGCGGGTGGATTCGCGCAATCAGGTGCTAGTCGCCAATGGCAGGGTGGTTCTCGGCGCCGCGGCCGCGCTGGCCGATACGCCGCCGCCGGACGCGGTCTTCCTTGGCCGTATCGAGGGTGGCCGCCACGTCTGGGCAATCCGGGGTGCGCTGGAAGCCCCCGAAGATCCCGACGCCCAAGCCGAGGTGCTGAACCTGCGCAGCCTTGGCCCGATCTTCGACGACACCAGCAGCCAACTGGTGTCGTCGGCCACCGCATTGCTGAATTGGCATGACAACGCGCGCTTTAGCGCGGTGGACGGCTCGCCGACCAAACAGGCCAGGGCCGGCTGGTCGCGCGTCAACCCGCTCAACGGTCACGAGGAATTCCCACGCATCGACCCGGCGGTGATCTGTCTGGTTCATGATGGCGGTGACCGCGCGGTGCTGGCTCGCCAAGCGGTGTGGCCGGAGCGGATGTTCTCGCTGCTGGCCGGGTTCGTCGAAGCCGGCGAGTCCTTCGAAGTCTGTGCGGCCCGGGAGATCCGCGAGGAAATCGGCCTGACCGTGCGGGATGTGCGTTATCTGGGCAGCCAGCCATGGCCGTTTCCGCGATCGCTCATGATTGGCTTCCATGCCCTGGGCGACCCGGATGAGGAGTTTTCGTTCAACGACGGCGAGATCGCCGAGGCGGCGTGGTTCACCCGCGACGAGGTGCGTGCCGCCCTTGACGCCGGGGACTGGACGACTGCGTCACAGTCGAAATTGCTGCTGCCCGGATCGATCTCCATCGCCCGGGTGATCATCGAGTCCTGGGCGGCGCTCGACTGAGCGGCTACTTGATGCGATCAGTGATCGTCTGAAGGACGGTGCTTGCGATCTGATCTGCTGATTGCAGGCCGACAACGCCGACGGACACCATGACTCCTGATTTCGTCCGGTACAGGTGGCTCCATTCCTGAGCGGTAATTCTCAGGGTAGTGGGATCCGGCTTGTCCAGGTTGAAGTCGAAGTTGGTGTCGTGCAAGGCAACACACGCCTGCAGTGCGGATTCCAGCGCGTGGAATGCGCCGATTGCCGCGTCCGAGTTGGGGTAGCGGGCGACTGCCTGGGTGACACCGTTGATCATTGCGTTCCCGCCCGGCTCGATGTCGTCGGTCACGCCGTGATAACCCGCGCTGCGAAACTCGGACCAACCGCTGCCGAATGTGAGGTCGTTGTGGCCCACCGCCCGGCACGGTCCGGGAGCGTTCGCGTCGGGCGGCGGCGGCCTGTGCAAGTCCCACTCGGTATGCGGAGTGAGATCGTCGGCGTTGGCGATGTGCCGCACGTCTTGGACGTTGATGATGAAGTCATCGACACCTGGCGCGGTGCTCGGCCTCGCCGGAGTGCTCGAATGCGAGCAGCCCGACATCGCAGTCATCGCGCAGCAAGCGATGGCGGCCGCCAGCCGCAAGTTCGATCCCATAGTGGCTAATCGTACGGGCGCGCAGTCGCGCCGCCGCTCACCCCGCGACCTGGGCCAGCTTAGCTTTGACCTCGGCCGCGCTCGGATTGGTCAGCGTCGAACCATCAGCGAACTTCACCGTCGGAACCGTGCGGTTGCCGCCGTTGACCGAGCCGACGAACTCGGCGGCCGCCGGGTCCTGTTCGATGTCGACCGCCTCGTAAGGGATTCCGTTGGATTTGAGTACCGTCATGAGCCGATGGCAATAGCCACACCATGACGTCGTGTAAACGGTCAACGCTGCAGTGGTCATGGCTCGTCAACGTAGCAGCGGGTTGTGGGTGGCTGGGCAATTGGGGGCGTGGCGATGCGCGCGGTTTGTCGGCCGCCGCTGACAAGATGGAGGGTATGCCGATGGTCGCTGACCCTTTGACCGCCGGGCTGGACGACGAGCAGCGCGAAGCCGTGCTGGCTCGGCGCGGCCCGGTGTGTGTGCTTGCCGGCGCCGGAACAGGGAAGACTCGCACCATCACTCATCGGATCGCCCAGCTGGTCGCGAATGGTCATGTCGCCGCCGGGCAGGTGCTGGCGGTCACGTTCACTCAGCGCGCGGCCGGTGAGATGAGGTCCCGGTTGCGGACGCTCGATGCCTCCGCGCGGGCCGGTTGCGGCGTCGGGGCGGTGCAGGCCTTGACGTTTCACGCGGCCGCGCATCGGCAGCTGCGGTATTTCTGGCCGCGGGTGATCGGCGACACCGGCTGGCAGCTGCTGGACAGCAAGTTCGCGGTCGTGGCCAGGGCGGCCAGCCGCAGCAGGATGAACGTCAGCACCGACGATGTGCGGGATCTGGCCGGTGAGATTGAGTGGGCGAAGGCTTCGCTGATCGGCCCGGAGGAATACCCGACCGCCGTGGCCGCCGCCGGTCGGGACATCCCGCTGGACGCCGAGAAGATCGCCACCGTCTACGCCGGATACGAGGCGCTCAAAGTCCGTGACGAGGCGGTCGCCCTGCTCGACTTCGACGACTTGCTGCTGCATACGGCGGCCGCGATCGAAAACGACGCCGCTGTGGCCGAGGAGTTCCGCGACCGCTACCGCTGCTTTGTCGTCGACGAGTATCAGGACGTCACTCCGCTGCAACAGCGGGTGCTGTCGGCATGGTTGGGGGATCGGGACGACCTGACAGTGGTCGGCGACGCCAACCAGACCATCTACTCGTTCACCGGGGCCTCGCCTCGTTTCCTGCTTGATTTCTCGCGGCGATTTCCTGACGCAACGGTGGTGCGTCTCGAGCGCGACTACCGCTCCACACCGCAGGTGGTGTCACTGGCTAACCAGGTGATCGCCGCTGCCCGCGGCCGGGTCGCGGGCAGCAAGCTTCAGCTGGTCGGCCAGCGTGAGCCAGGTCCGGCCCCGTCGTTCCGCGAGCATCCCGACGAAACTGCTGAGGCCGCCGCGGTGGCCGCCTCGATAGCCCGATTGATCGAGTCCGGCACTTCGCCATCGGAGATCGCGGTGCTCTACCGGGTCAATGCCCAATCCGAGATCTACGAGGAGGCGTTGACCGAGGCGGGTATCGCCTATGTAGTCCGCGGCGGCGAAGGTTTTTTCAACCGTCAGGAGATCAAGCAGGCGCTGCTGGCACTACACCGCGCGGCGGAGCGAGGCACTGAGGGCCCATTGCCGGGCGTGGTCCGCAGCGTCCTGGAACCGTTGGGGCTCACCGCCGAGGAACCGGTCGGTACCCGAGCCCGGGATCGCTGGGAGGCGCTGACCGCGCTGGCCGAACTGGTCGACGACGAAGTGGCGCAACGCCCGCAGCTGGAATTTCCGGAGCTGGTGGCCGAGCTACGGATCCGGGCCGACTCGCGACACCCACCCGTCGTGCAGGGCGTCACGCTGGCGTCACTGCACGCCGCCAAGGGACTTGAGTGGGACGCGGTGTTTCTGGTCGGGCTGGCCGACGGGACGCTGCCGATCTCGCACGCGCTGGCGCACGGGCCGGAGAGCGAGCGTGTCGAGGAAGAGCGCCGACTGTTCTACGTCGGAATCACCAGGGCCCGAGTACATTTGGCGCTCAGCTGGGCGCTGTCACGGTCTCCGGGCGGACGTCAGAGCCGCAAGCCGTCGCGGTTCCTCAACGGCATCGCGCCACAGACGCGTGCCGAGTCGGCCCCGAGCAAGTCCCGGCGCAACCGGGGCGCGGCGACCCGTTGCCGGATCTGCAACAACGAGTTGAGCACCCCGGCGGCCGTCTTGCTGCGCCGATGTGAGACATGCGCCGCCGACATCGACGAGGAGTTGCTGCTGCAACTCAAGGCTTGGCGGCTCGATACCGCCAAGGAACAGAATGTGCCCGCCTATGTCGTCTTCAGTGACAACACACTGATCGCGATCGCCGAGATGCTGCCGGCCGACGATGCGGCCCTGATCGCAATCCCGGGTATCGGCGCACGCAAGCTCGAGCAGTACGGGCCTGACGTCCTGGAGATGATTCGCCGCCGCTGAGGGCTAAACGTGCAGGTCAGAAAATCGTTTGTCGCCGGCTGCTGGTACCCTTTACCCTCAAGAAGCAGATTTCTGAGAGGAGGGCGACCATGATGATCAACGACGTGCTTGCTGTACGCGCACCCGGCGCGGTACCGGCCGCGCGAACCTCTCATGCCGCCCATGCNNCCGTAGGACCTATCTAACGAGCTCAGCTCTCGCCAATTGGCCACGGACCCGAAGTCACAAGGATCCGTGGCCACAGTTTTAGGGTCAACACCCCCAACCTGGTCCGGATCGATCGAGAAGGACAATCACCAGACCAGGAAGCAGGTGAAAAGGACATGTCGGAACCGACAGTCCCCAAACAGAAGCTGCCGGTGTTGCCTTGTCACGTCGGCGATCCCGACCTGTGGTTCGCCGACACCCCAGTCAACCTGGAACGCGCCAAGACCCTCTGCGCTAACTGCCCGATCCGTCGCCAATGCCTGGCCGCAGCCCTGGAACGGGCCGAACCCTGGGGAGTTTGGGGCGGCGAGATTTTCGAGCGAGGCTCGATCGTGGGTTACAAACGTCCCCGTGGACGTCCACGCAAAGCGGCCTGAGTTATCGCCGCGAGAGTGCAACTGCCGACACGTTTCTCGAGAGAGGGCGTCGGCACTTGCACTTTCGCGGTATCAAACCACGAAACCGGGGACCAGTTCCTCCGTCAGCGCCTTGATCGGCACATGCGCATCGAGCTGGCACTCAATCGCGGCCACCGACGCGATTACCCGCATCGGGATTACCAGCTTGGGCGGCAGGTCCATCTGCCGGGCCGTCCTGATCTGCGACACCGACCGATCTAGCTGGCTGTAGGTCATCCTCTGTAGCCACTTGCGGGTGTAGTGGAAAACCTCGACCTCGATGGGTTCGACGTACTGGCGGAGCATTTCATCGATGTCAAGCGCCGAAACCTGCTGGCCCTTTTGGATGAAGCCGGCCTTCTCCATCGTCGGCAACAGCAGGTCATAGTTCTTGTCGCGGGCCAGCCGAATCGTCATCCCGAGCTCGACCGGCAAGCCGCCCGGCAAGGGCGCGACGGCGCCGAAGTCGATGACAACCATCCGGCCGTCGGGCAGCAGCATGAAGTTGCCCGGGTGGGCGTCGCCGTGCAACATCCCCAATCGGCGCGGCGCGTCGAAGGTGAGTTCCAGGAGCCGGGTGCCGATCATGTCGCGCTGTTCGGGGGTTCCGTTGCGGATGATTTCGGCCATCGGCACGCCCTGGATCCACTCTTGGACCACCACCTTGGGCGCGCTGGCTACGACGCGCGGCACCGCGAAATGCGGGTGATCCGCATACGCCTTGGCGAACTTGCGCTGGTTATCGGCCTCCAGCCGATAGTCGAGCTCCATCTCGGTGCGCTCGATCAGTTCGTCCACGACGCCCTCGATGTCGGCGCCGGGTGAGAGCTGTTTGAAAACCCCGACCATCCGTTGCATGGTCTTGAGGTCGGCCCGCAGGGCCTCGTCGGCTCCCGGGTATTGGATCTTGACCGCTACGTCGCGGCCATCGGACCACACGGCCTTGTGCACCTGCCCGATGCTGGCCGAAGCCACCGGGCTGTCGTCGAATGAAGTAAACCGGCCCCGCCATTTCGTGCCGAGTTGGGCGTCGAGCACCCGGTGCACTTTTTCGGCGGGGAGCGGCGGGGCGTCTTTCTGCAGCTTGGTCAGCGCGTCGCGGTAGGGCTCGCCTAACTCCTCGGGAATTGCGGCTTCCATCACCGACAATGCCTGGCCGACTTTCATCGCGCCGCCCTTGAGCTCGCCCAGGACGGTGAACAGCTGGTTGGCGGCCTTCTCCATCAGCTCGGCCTGGACCGCGTCTTTTGACTTGCCTGTCAGCCGCTTGCCCAACCCGAGGGCCGCTCGACCGGCGAACCCGACGGGAATACTGGCCAGCCTCGCGTTGCGCGCAGCTTGGCCACGTTTGATGTCCGACACATATCCATCATCCACGACGTTTCGGCCTTTGCGGCGTCGGTCTGGCAACAATCCTCAACATGAGCACAACGGGTGCCTGGTCCACTGACGCGCGACGATGACGCCGGCGTTGAGATCGAACTCCAGGGTTGCGTTCAGCGCCTGAGGCGGCCCGAGGTCGGGTACCAGCTCGTGCCCGCGCACCGCCGCGATCACCCGATTCACCTGGCTCAGTGCCAGCGCCGCCGTTGCCAGCAGGGTGGCCCGGTCCGCCACCCCGATGGTGTCCCGTAGCTGGGCCGCGATAGCCGGCCACGCGGCGTCGCGGTCGCTACGGTGCCGGTCCGCGCAGCCCAGGCAGCTGGTCACGCCGGGGATCACCAGCGGTCCGACCAGCCCGGTGCCGTCTCGCACCCGAACCGCAAGGTGGGGGACCCCCCGGCTGTGCAGATCGCGCACCATGCGCGGGTCGGCGACCAGGTAGTCGGTGAGCACCACGAGATCCACGGTGGCGGGTGACACTGCGGCATGCGGCTGGCTGCTGTGCGCAATCCGGGCACCCGAGCAGCGCAGCGCGTCCACGAGCAGGTCCGACAGCGGCCCGCGGCCGTGTACCCGGATGGAGGCGGCACGGCCGCGGGCCGGACGCAATCCGCGGGTCGCGACCCCGGCGCTCACGAGTTGCGCGACCAGGTTCGCCAGGCCACCCGCGTCCGCCAGCCCACGGTCGACGGCCTGCCGCTGCAATTCGGCTATCGGTATCGGCGAACGCATGGATCGCAGTAGGGCGGCCAACTCTGCCGCCGTCAGGCCGCATGGTGGGCGGACCAGCACGGCGCGGCGGGGATCCCAGCCCACCTGCACGGCCCCATCGGGTCGCAGCAACACCGGCATCGCCGGGTCCAGCGCATACAGAGAAGGCGCGGCACGCGGCATGAGTTGAGACTGTGCCACGAGCAGAGCGGGCGCCTCGCTCAGTTATCCACAGAACCGTCCTGGCCATCCTGCTCGAGGCGGGCGATCGCTTCGTCCATACCGCTGGTGTCGCCACCGATGACTCGGTCGATGAAGCCGGCCGGTTCGTCGAGATCGTCCGCGCCAGGCAGGAGATCCGGGTGTTGCCAGATGGCGTCGCGGGCATCTGCACCGGCGGCCTCGGTCAGCCGCTCCCACAGCGCGGCGGCCTCCCTCAGCTTGCGTGGCCGCAGTTCCAGGCCGACGAGCGTCGCGAATGTCTGTTCGGCCGGGCCGCCGCTGGCCCGGCGCCGGCGCAGTGTCTCNNGTCTCGAGCCGTTCCAGCGCCTGCATCTGCGCCGGGGTCGCCTTGGGCTCGAATACTCCCTGACCGAGCAGGTTTTCGATGGCCGCGGGATCGGACAGCGACTCCGGATTGAAGTCGCGTGCCAGCTCTTCGATTCCGCTCATGTCGATCTTCATGCCCGTGGCGTAGGCCTCGACGGCCCCCAGCAATTGGCTGGACAGCCACGGCACGTGGCTGAACAGCCGGTGGTGGGCGGCTTCTCGCGCGGCCAGAAATGTCAGGATCTCGCTGCGTGGCAGCTCGAGGCCAGCGGCGAAGGCTTCGACGGCATCCGGCAGTATCGCGGCCACGCCCTTAGGTCCCAGCGGCAGACCGATGTCCGTCGAGGTCAGCACTTCGCGGGACAACCTGCCCAGTGCCTGGCCCAGCTGCGAGCCGAACGCCATGCCGCCCATCTGCGACATCATCGAAAGCAGCGGGCCGGCCATGGTCTTGGCCTCGTCGGGCAGCGCCGACGCCCATACCGTCGAGATCTGCTGGGCCATCGGATCGCACAACCGCTTCCAGATCTCCAGGGTGTTGTCCACCCAGTCACTGGGGCTCCAGCCCACTGTTTTGCTAGCGCCCGCGGGCAGGGCAGTGGCCCCGTCCAGCCAGGTGTCGGCGAGATGGACCGCATCGACGATCGCCGCGCTCGTCGTGGCTGGGATAGGCGCGACAAACCCGATGGAACTCGACGCCACGCGCCGCGCCAGTTCGTAGTTGACCGGGCCTGAGTCTTTGCCGCCGGCCGTCACAGAGCTCGAGTTGCTGAACATCTGACCCAGCTGGGTGAAAATCTGCCCCAAGTCACCCATGCCGAAGTCGCCACCGATGCCGAACGCGCCCAGCGGGTCTGAGGCCCCAGAACTGGCCTCGCGATCCTTCTTCCCGTGTTGGTCGCGGTCGGGGTCGTCGTCTCCGGGGGAGAAGCCGAAAGGCAGGTCAGCCACAACGTCAACGGTACTCATAGCGGCAAGAGAACGTGCTACCCGCGGTCAAGCTTGTAGCTGAACGAGCCCTGGCGGGGCCCCGTCTAGTGTTATCGGCGTGAACAGGCGGATTCTGACCTTGCTGGTCGCGCTGGTGCCGATCCTGGTATTCGGCGTGTTGCTCGCCGTGGTGACGGTGCCGTTTGTGTCGCTGGGTCCGGGTCCCACCTTCGACACACTCGGCGAGGTCGACGGCAAGCAGGTGGTACAGATCGAGGGCACCCAGACCCACCCGACGACGGGCCACCTGAACATGACGACGGTGTCCCAGCGCGACGACCTGACCTTGGGGGAGGCCATGGGCTTATGGCTCTCCGGACAGGAACAGTTGGTGCCGCGTGACCTCGTTTACCCGCCGGGGAAATCGCGGGAAGACGTTGATAAGGCCAATAACGCCGATTTCAAACAGTCCGAGGACAGCGCCGCCTATGCGGCCCTGGGATACCTGAAATATCCGGCGGCAGTGACGGTCGCGACGGTCACCGATCCCGGTCCGTCAGCGGGGAAGCTGAAATCCGGGGACGCGGTAGACGCGGTCAACGGCACGCCGGTGGCCGGTGTCGAGCAGTTCACGGGTTTGCTCAAGGCCACGAAGCCCGGCGACGTGGTGACCATCGATTTTCGCCGCAAGAACGAACCAGCCGGCGTTACGCAGATCACATTGGGCACAAATAAAGACCGCGATTACGGCTTTCTGGGTGTCGCTGTGCTTGATGCGCCGTGGGCGCCGTTCGCGGTGGACTTCAACCTCGCCAACGTGGGTGGGCCCTCCGCCGGACTGATGTTCAGCTTGGCGGTCGTCGACAAGCTGACCACCGGGGACTTGGCCGGTTCGACGTTCATTGCGGGGACCGGCACGATCTCCGCCGACGGCAAAGTGGGCCAGATCGGTGGCATTACGCACAAGATGGCAGCCGCCCACGAGGCCGGCGCCACGGTTTTTCTGGTGCCCGCCAAGAACTGCTATGAAGCGAGCTCGGACAACCCGTCCGGCTTGCATCTGGTGAAGGTCGAGACGCTCACCCAGGCGGTGGATGCGCTGCACGCGATTACATCGGGGGGCCAGGCCCCAAGTTGCTAGCGGGCAATCGGACTGCGATGCGTAGAGTTGTGACCGTCGCCGGCTAAGACCGGCTAAGTCTAGGCCAGCCAATCGATCAGGGAGCGTAGCCAGTGGGGATGCGGCCCGCCGCAAGAATGCCGAGGCTGACTCGGCGCAGCCGGACTCTGATCACGATCGCGATGGGTTTGATCGTTGTGCTCCTTGCCGGTCCGCGGCTGATCGACGCTTACGTCGACTGGCTATGGTTCGGCGAGCTCGGCTACCGCTCGGTGTTCACCACTGTGCTGGTCACCCGCATCGTGGTGTTTGCGGTAGCGGGTCTGCTCGTCGGCGGCGTCGTGTTCGCGGGGCTCGCGATCGCCTACCGCACCCGCCCGGTCTTTGTCCCGAGTAACGAAGCCGATCCGGTCGCGCGGTACCGCACCGCGGTGTTGGCACGACTACGACTGGTAGGTCTTGGAATCCCGGCCGCCATCGGCCTGCTGGCCGGCACCGTCGCACAGAGCTACTGGGTGCGGATCCAGTTGTACTTGCACGGCTCAGAATTCGGGATCAGGGATCCCCAGTTCGGCAAAGACCTCGGATTTTACGCATTTGACCTGCCGTTCTACCGGCTGGTCCTCAGCTACATGTTCGTCGCGGTGTTCCTGGCTCTTCTGGCGAACATCTTGTCGCACTATATCTTTGGGGGCATTCGGCTATCGGGGCGCGCCGGCGCGCTGAGTCGTTCAGCGCGGATTCAGCTGGTCACCCTGGTGGGTGTGCTGGTGCTGCTCAAAGCCGTCGCTTATTGGGTGGACCGTTATGAGCTGTTGTCCCATACGCGTGGCGGCAAGCCGTTCACCGGAGCCGGATACACCGACATCAACGCCGTGTTGCCGGCGAAGCTAATCTTGATGGCGATCGCGGTGATTTGCGCCGCCGCTGTGTTCTCCGCGATCGTCTTGCGGGACTTGCGGATTCCAGCCATCGGTCTGGTCTTGTTGCTGTTGTCGTCGTTGATCGTGGGTGCCGGCTGGCCGTTGATCGTCGAGCAGATCAGCGTGAGACCCAATGCCGCGCAAAAGGAAAGCGAATACATCCTGCGAAGCATCACTGCGACGCGGCAAGCGTACGGCCTGACCACCGACGTGGTGACCTATCGCAATTACACCGGCGACGGGCAGGCCACCGCGCAGCAGGTCGCGGCGGACCGCGCGACCACGTCCAACATCCGGCTGCTCGACCCGACCATCATCAGCCCGGCATTCACGCAGTTCGAGCAGGGCAAGAACTTCTATTATTTCCCCGACCAGCTGTCCATCGACCGCTACCTCGACCACAACGGGTCGTTGCGCGACTACGTCGTAGCGGCCCGTGAACTCAACCCCGACCGGCTGATCGACAACCAGCGTGACTGGATCAACCGCCACACCGTCTACACCCACGGCAACGGATTCATCGCGTCGCCGGCTAACACCGTGCGCGGCATCGCCAACGACCCCAACCAGAACGGCGGGTATCCGGAGTTCCTGGTCAACGCGGTCGGAGCCAACGGCGGGGTGGTGTCCGACGGGCCTGCGCCGCTGGACCAGCCGCGCATCTACTACGGGCCGGTCATCTCGAACACCCCCGCCGACTATTCCATCGTCGGACGCAACGGTGCCGACCGCGAATACGACTACGAGACGAACACCGAAACCAAGAACTACACCTACACCGGCACCGGCGGCGTGCCGGTCGGCAGCTGGATATCCCGAAGCGTCTTCGCCGCCAAATTCGCGGAACGAAACTTCTTGTTCTCCAATGTGATTGGCTCCAGCAGCAGAATCTTGTTCAATCGTGATCCGGCGCAGCGGGTCGAGGCGGTGGCGCCTTGGCTGACGACCGACAGTGCCGTCTACCCGGCGATCGTCAACAAACGGCTGGTCTGGATCATCGATGGCTACACCACGTTGGACAATTACCCGTATTCCGAACTCACCTCCCTGGAGTCGGCCACCGCCGACTCCACCGAGGTGGCGTTCAACCATTTGGGCCCCGACAAGCAGGTGTCCTACATCCGCAATTCGGTGAAGGCCACCGTGGACGCCTACGACGGCACGGTCACGCTCTACCAGCAGGACGAACAGGATCCGGTGCTCAAAGCCTGGATGCAGGTTTTCCCGGGCACCGTCAAACCCAAGAGCGACATCACGCCCGAGCTCGCGGAGCATCTTCGCTACCCCGAAGACCTGTTCAAGGTGCAGCGGATGCTGCTGGCCAAATATCACGTCAACGACCCGGTGACGTTCTTCTCCACATCGGACTTCTGGGACGTGCCGCTGGACCCGAATCCGACCGCCAGCAGCTACCAGCCGCCGTACTACATCGTCGCGAAAAACATTGCCAAGCAAGACAACTCGTCGTCATACCAGTTGACCACCGCGATGAACAGATTCAAGCGTGACTATCTGGCCGCTTTCATCAGCGCCAGTTCTGATCCCGCGACGTACGGCAAGATCACGGTGCTGACCATCCCGGGCCAGGTCAACGGTCCGAAGCTGGCCAATAACGCGATCACCACCGATCCGGCGGTGTCGCAGGACCTTGGAGTGATCGGACGCGACAACCAGAACCGGATCCGTTGGGGCAACTTGCTGACGCTGCCGGTGGCCCAGGGCGGGCTGCTCTACGTCGAGCCCGTCTTCGCCTCCCCGGGAGCCAGCGACGCCGCGTCCTCTTACCCGCGCCTGATCCGGGTGGCGATGATGTACAACGACAAGATCGGCTACGGCCCGACCGTGGGCGACGCGCTCACCGGGCTTTTCGGGCCCGGCGCCGGTGCTGCCGCCACTGGGATTGAACCCACCGAGGCCGGTGCCCCGCCGATCCCGGCGAGCCCTCCGACGCCGGCCGGGACACCGGGATCGCCCCCGGCGCCGATTGCGGCGCCGCCGGCTCCCGAGGGATCGGCCGCGTTGTCGCCCGCCAAGGCCGCGGCGCTGCAGGAGATCCAAACGGCGATCGGCGCGGCGCGTGACGCGCAAAAGCGGGGCGACTTCGCCGCGTATGGTTCGGCACTGCAGCGGCTTGACGACGCCATCACCAAGTTCAACAATGCCAAGTAGGTAGCCGCATCGCTACATAGATCGCCCGACCAAGGAGACGAGACCGTGGTCACCCAGTCGACTGACACCATTGCCGGCATCGCC
>PLSK01000303.1 GCA_003165155.1 Mycobacterium sp.
ATGGTCGTGCTGGCGTTGTCGACGTCGGGGGTCTACCTGGCAATAGCCCACGGCCTTGGCATGCCGATCGCGCTCGGCTGGAAAACATGGGCGTACGGAGTGTTCGCCATCATCGCGGTCGGTGTCACGTCCAGCTCCCTGATCGCGGTGCTGGGCTCGATGGGATTGCTGTTCAGCATGTTGGTTTTCGTGATCCTCGGCCTACCGTCGGCGGGTGCCACCGTCCCGCTGGAGGCGGTACCGCCGCTGTTCCGCTGGCTGGCCGAATTCGAACCAATGCACCAAGTGTTCCTGGGCGTGCGGTCGCTGCTCTATCTCAACGGTGCCCCGGAGGCTGGTTTATCCCAGGCGTTGTTGATGACGGCGATCGGCCTGGTCATCGGGCTGTTGTTGGGCGGCATCACCACACGCGTATACGACCGCAGTGGATTTCACCGGATTCCGGGCGCCGTCGAAATGGCGATCGCCGGGGCGCACCAATCACAACATCAGGCTCGCGCAGCTAAGATCGACGGCCCAAGCGAGCCGAAACACGAAGACGCGACCGAACCTGACCAGGCCGACACAACAGCGACCGCGACCGAAAGTTCAAGCGAGCAAACGTAATTCCGCCGCGCCCTTAGCGTCACCCGTTTGTTATTAAAGTTGACAGTGTTGCTTGTGTGACTGATGCTGTGGGTACTGCATCCACATCAGGGCCAAAGGAACCACCGTGCTGACACCGAGTGCCGGCCTGCGCCGACTGGCGGCGTGCTGGGCTGCCCTGGTTGGGTGCGCGACCCTGGCGATCAGCACGGGACAGCCTGTCGCGCACGCCGCTGACGGCCGCGAGATGCTCGAGGGCGCCATCGGCACCACCAAGGGCTCCTACCTGGTCTACAACTTCGGCTCCGGTCACCCCATGCCAATGCTCAACGCCGCCGGCAGCTGGTATGAGTCGAACAACGGCGGCCATCTGATGATCATCAAAAATGCGGCCGAACGGCTCTCGCCACATCTGTTGGTGGACACGCACCAGGGCGCGCAGGCCCGCTGTGAGAGGAACGCCGGGGCCCGCACCAGCGAAGGGCTGTTGCAAGCATCCGAGCTCTACGAACCGCGGCAGGCGTGGCAGCGGATGGGGGAACCGACCATCGCGATCAATGCCAACTTCTTCGACGTGCGCCCGCAACAGGGCGGGTCCTGGCGGACGACGGGCTGCAGTTCACCGCTTGGCGCCTTTGTGGACAACACCCACGGTCAGGGCCGCGCCAACGAGGCGGTCACCGGCACGGTCGCCTACCCCGGCAAACAAGGCCTGTCGGGCGGCGGCGAGAGCTGGTCGACACTGACGACGATGATCCTTCCGTCGGGCGGTGCGCCTTACGTGGTGTGGCCCAGGAGTAAGACCGACTACGACTCCGCCACTCCGGTGGTCGAGGACTTGCTCAATAAGAACGACAAGTTCGTCGCGGTATCCGGGATTGGCCTGATGTCCCCCGGTCACACCGAACAGCTCCACGACCCGGGTCCGAGTGCGGCCCGAACTGCGCTGGCGTACGCGAAGCAGAAAGACGAGATGTACATATTCCAGGGCGGCGACTACACCCCGGACAACATTCAGGATCTGTTCCGGGGACTGGGTAGCGATACCGCGATCTTGCTCGACGGCGGTGGATCGTCGGCCATTGTGCTGCGTCGTGACACCGGGGGCATGTGGGCCGGCGCCGGATCGCCGAAGGGATCCTGCGACACCAGGCAGGTGCTGTGCGACTCTCATGAACGCGGACTACCCAGCTGGCTCGCGTTCAACTAGCCGGTAGCAGGACGGGCCGCAGCAGCTTTCGGATTGGCGGGCCCGAATCGGAAGATCAGCAGACTTGCCGCTACCACCGCCGCCACAACGACGAACACGGGAGCCACAACGTATCGCGACATTGTCGCGCCGACAAAGGCACCGGCACACATCGTGAAAACAACGCTGAAGCGCAGCTTTTCGCGGGCGCCCGTGCCACCGGACAGACGGCTGTCCAGCCCAAGGCTGACGATGGTCGACGTCAATACCGTGGTGGACAATTCTTGAATCCCGAACTGGCGCGCGCTCGAATGCTGCAGACCGAACGTCACCGCCAGCATGCCGATCATGATGAGTTTGGTGTTGTCGTGATAGCGCAACACTCCGGCGCCTGCGAGGATCGACAGCGTCAACAGCAGCAGGATTTCCGTTGCCAATACCCTGGTTATCCACGCTCGCGTCCGCTCACCGAAATGCCGCGCCAACCGACCGCTCAAGATGGTGGTGCAGAAGAAGGTAGGGAGAGCAACTGCCACCGCAGTCAGGTCGATACTGGTCTTCGGGGCGAGCCAGAAGCCCAGGAAGATCACGTTGCCGGTCATGTTCGCGACGAAGACGTGGCCAAGGACGAGGATACTGATGGCGTCCGCCAACCCAGTGGCAAAGGTCAACAACAACAGCGCTGCGACAGTAGCTCGCTCCGATAGCGGCGAAGTAACGGCCATGCGGTGCAGTACCTTTCGGGGCAACCCTGCGAATTCGTCTTCGCCGATCTCACTACAACTGCGGAGTTACGTCCAACGAGGTGACGGTCGTCATCCGGGTCACCAGCCAGCGGTCGTTCGTACGCTTCATGAACAGCCGGTAGGACAAATACTTCAGCGCCGGGATGTTCTTCGTCAGTGGACTGGTCGACGTGGTGTTGGTGAACACGATGACAACAGCGTTCGGTTCATCGAGCGATTCGACGGCCACACCGGTAACTTCGGTGTTGTTGGTTATTTGGGCCTGCTTGTTGGGAGCCACGATCCCGTCGACGAATTTTCGGTATTGGGCTCCGAAATCGCCGCTGAGGTAGGCCGCCGCGCGATCGGCGAGGGTGTTCATGTTGTCCGGTGTGTAGGTCCACAGCGTTGTTATCGCGTTGTCCGCGGCCCGCGCCACCCTTAACTTGGTTGCGGCGGTAGCGCGATCGGCCAAATATGGCTGCACGGATGCGCCGGCGAACGCCGCAGAACCGACAAATAGCACAGCGGCCACCATCATCGCGGCGGCGAGCCGCCGACCGGCCGGCTTTCTTTCGCGGGTGCCGCCGTCCGGGGTGACCGTTGTCGCCTCGGCGTCGGCTTCGCCGTCTGCCTGTTCCAGTTCCGCTGCCGCACCGTCGATCTCGTCGACAGCAGGCGTGGCGGATTCCTCGGCCTCGTCGGGCACGGAGTCCGCCTCCGCGGTCAAATCACCTGCTGCAGGTTGCTGATCTTCCACTGATTCCCTTCCTGCGTGACCGTCGTCGTCCAACGATTTGTGTTCTCTAGCACTTGCTTTTCGTCCGGTGACTTCGAAGTGACTTCGGTGGCCACGATCACAATGACACTGCCGTCGTCGTTCCACCGCTCCACGCCGGCGTCGAGGACGGTGCCAGTGGCCGGTTCGGCTCGCGCGACCTGGAGGAGGATCTCGTTGGCCTTCTCCTGATACTGCTTGGCGAAATCGCCNNGCCAGAACCCGACCCACGTAGTCGTTGGCGTGATACGGATCAATGGAGGTGAATTCCGCCATGAATCCGGTCACGTAGCCGAGTACATCACGGTCCTTCGACGCGGTGCGGTCGCGGGATTGGTGCGCCAAGAACATCAAGGCGGACGCCGTGACGGCCGCCGCCATCAGCAACCCGGCGACCGCGGTAACCAGCGGCAAACCCGACGGCCGGCGCGCGGGAACGGGCTGCGCGACGAGCAATGGCTGCTCGCCAGGCTGAAACTTGCGACGGGGACTCATTTTCCGTTCCCGGGCGGCTTGGGTTTGGTCACGACAGTGAGGTCGTCAACGCGCCAATGGTTGTCGCCTTCTTTGGCGAAAGTCACCCGAACGGTTGCGCTGATGTAGCGTTCGTCGGCCGCCACACCCCGCCGTCCATGCATGAACAACAGCATCGTCGCCCTATCCGGCGACGCTGATTTGATCGCGCCGTCGGCCGGCCAGTACTCGTTGATGACCGGGTGGCCTTTCTCCACCACCTCCTGCTGAGCGGCCAGCTGGCCGCGATATTTGTCGGTCGCCAGCGAACGTGCCCGCGCGAAGTCGTCGTGCAACGATTTCGGGTCGTAGGTCAGCATCTCTGCGACGATCTTTGGACCTTGGGTTTGAATCTGCGCAATGGTCTGATCCGTCGCCCGATCGCGCGAATAGACAACGGCATAACTCACCGCGGCACCTCCCAGGCACAACGCCGTCGCAGCCAGTACCGCCGCAGCGGTCCACCGGCCTATGCCGCGCGGCGGCTCTGCCGTTTCGACTCGTCGCACTTCGGTGCGCAGCAACATGTCGGCGAAAGTACGGCGCCGCGGATCCCCCAGTGGCCATAGCCATCCCACCAGTACCGATGCGGTGTCAAGGAGGTGCGCCAGGTCCCTGAGCAGCAGCCGCCACGCCCCGATGGCCGCGCCATCGCGCTGTACCACCGCGATTCCGCAAAGTGCGCGTCCCAAACTCCAACCGAGGATGGTCGGCAGCAACAGCCGGTTGACCAACGTCAGCAGGATGGCTAACCCGCCGATCGAGATACACAACCACCACCACGCGCCGCGCGGCGGCACTGTCAAAGAGACCAATGCCATCGTCGTAACCACGGCCATTCCCGGCAGAACGTCAACAGCGAATGCGCCGCCGCGAATATGCCAGGGCGCCAAGCTATTCTGCGGTGACACACGGATGACCCCGCTGGTGGGAGTTTCCTCGACCACCACCGT
>PLSK01000239.1 GCA_003165155.1 Mycobacterium sp.
GACGACGAAATCGCCGCCCGGCTCCGCCGGGACCCGTGGCGAGGCGTCGACACCTGTGTCGATGACGGCCACCGTGACACCGGCCCCGGTCGCGAACTTGTGAGCCTGGGTGATGCCCAGATACATATTCGGCCACGGCGGATCATGAAAGTTGGTACCCGGCAACGTCAGGGGCGCCTTACAAACGCGCTTCTGCTCCAGCGGCTGGTCTGGCCCCGTCACGTCGGGCGGCACGGCGCCCGGATCGATCGAGGGCGGAGCGACGGCCGAGGCGGGGGGCGCACTGAGCAGCACCAGCGTCAGAGCCACCGTGATCGGGAAGATACGGTGCACCGCCGGCCACTCCGTTCATTTCGCCTTGCTACGCCGCCGACCAAACCCGGCCGTGCGCCTGCGTGCATCTTAAGCTTCCCGGCGTTCCTGACAATGCGGAGCAACGAAAGCGGTGTCGGCGCCTCCGATTCCGTGTTCACAGCACATCGAACGGGCACTGGCGGCTTTGGGTGGGTGCCCAGGGCGGTAAATTCGGCAACATCCCGCCCTCAGCACCCAATGGATATACGGACCCGTCGGGTGGGGCCCCGCCCGGATATCAGAGGCCTACCGGCACGTGCTTTTCCGCGCACGCGTCCTTGACCGCGGCGACCACGTCCTGCGTCCGTAGCGTTTGTAGGTCCTCGACCGTCACCGAACCTTTGTCCGTGCGGTGCTGGGCGGCCACCCGCGAGTCCCTGATCCGTTCCGCGCGCTCGACCACATTTCGCGCGAAGCGCCCATTTTGCATGATGTCGATGCCGTGGGCGCCGTCGGCTGCGTGGTAGGCGCGCAAGGTCGTGCAGACTGCCCTGAGCGCGTCGCCGGCGGCAGGTTCCAGAACGGTCGCACGCGGCGTGCCGTATCGAACGGCGATTTGAACCAGCTCGTCGGGCGTGTAGGACGCGAACCGCAATTTGCGGTTGAACCGGCCCGCCAGCCCGGGGTTCACGGTGAGGAATTCGTCGACTTCCTTCTCGTATCCCGCACCGATGAAGCAGAAGTCGAATCGGTGCACTTCAAGCGCCACCAACAGTTGGTTGACCGCCTCCATGCCGATCATGTCCGGCCGACCGTCCTGGTGCCGTTCCACCAGCGAGTAGAACTCGTCCATGAACAGGATCCGGCCCAGTGAGCGGTCTATCAATTCGTTGGTCTTCGGTCCCGATGCGCCAATGTGTTCGCCACAGAAATCGGCCCGCTTGACTTCGACGATCTCGGGATGGCGCACAATGCCCAGCCCGGCGTAGATCTTGCCAAGCGCCTCCGCGGTGGTGGTCTTACCGGTGCCGGGCGGTCCCACCAACAGCATGTGGTTGGTCTGATTCGCCACCGGCAGTCCGGCCGCCAGGCGCAGCGCTCGGACCTCGATCTGGTCTTCCAGTTCAGCGACCGCCCGTTTGACTTCGGCCAAACCGACTTGGTTGTCGAGCAACGCACGACCCTCCTGCAGGAGAACGCTGCGCCGCTCCTGGTTTCCCTCCTCTTGGCGCTGCTGCTCCGACAGCTCGGTGGTGACGTCCCATTTGTTACTGCGGGTGCCGATGGCATCCTCATCGGTGACTACCAGCTGTAGCGCGGGGTCGGCCAGCGCTTGTTTCGCAGACTCGATCAGCGCGCCGTTAATCGTCGCCTTCGACAGCCAGATCTGCGCCTTGTTCTCCTCGCCGAGCTGGCGATGCGCCATCCCGCGGACGTAGGCCAGGTCGGCTACGATCAAGGGGAAGTCATTGGGATCGATTGCGGCAATTGCGTTTTCGTAGTTCTGCCGGCGGGACTCGGTGCGGCCTCCCTGTTCCGCGTGCAGCTCGACGCGGTCGGTCCACTCCAGCGCCACCCGGGCCTGACCGAGATGGGCCGCGGCATGGGCCGCGAGTGTGCAGGTTGCCGCGGTTACCGCCGACATGATGATGGCCTGGGGCGGCAAGATGGCCGCCGCTACTGAGATCACGTCCGGCCAGCGCTGCGTGGCGAACATCAAATAGGCCTCGACGTATTGCCGCCACTGGTGATTCTCCCAAGTATCCAGCAACGATGGATCAGCCAACAACGCTTCGGCTTTCTCGTACTGGCGGTCTTCGATGAGTGCGCTCGCCAGCGCGATGCCTGCGTGCGACGCCTCGGTCACCGAAATCGATAGGTACGGGCCCGCTTTGACAGGTGCGGACAGGCGCACGCCGAGCCGGTTAGTTTCCCGGTGCAGCCGGGCTCCGTACGTAAAGAGCTGCTGCACTGTCGATAACGTCTCGTCGCCGGTCGCGATCCGCCCCAGCCACGCGTCGGCCATCGACGAGTCGATCTCCGTCGCCTCCCGAAACCGCGCCCCGGCCGCCTCGTAATCGGCTTGGGTACCGGCTTGGGTACCGGCACTGAACAATGCCATCGCCTGATCGAACTGCTTGCGTGCGGCTCCGGGCGTGGTGCTGCCGGCCATTGTCATTCCACCGCTTCGAGATCAGAACTTCGCAACGTCGTCGGCTCCAAGGATACGTAGCGATTTTCGGCCCGGAACAACTCGACCTCCACCGTATGAACCTGACCGGCCACGGTGAGTTCCACCGTCGCCGGACCGGTCTGGGTGATCAGCACGCTGACGGTTCCGCGGTATGGCTCGCCCGGATCGCCCACGGACACCAGCGTGTTCGGCCGTGGCGCGGGCGCAAGTGTGCCATCCACCACGCTGACCGTCGTGCCCGAAACCGGCTTCGACTGATCGCTGACTGTGATGTCCGGCATCCGAACACTGGCCCACCGCTGGATGTTTCGGGTGTGCACCGTGATCCGCTCGCCGGCACCGGCCAGTCGGATGATGAATCGCTTGGCCAACGCATCCTCGGCGGCAATGTGCACCCGGCTGAACTCCCCTGCGTCGTCCAGCGGCAACGTTATCCGGTTTCCGCCATCAACCTTGCCGAGCAGCACACCCGACGGGCCGATCGGGACAACGAGCGGACCGGTCAGCGCTCCACGACGGACGCCGCGCAGCGACGGCAGCGGACCACACAGATTGGCCGCGACCGCTTGAGCCTGCTCGCCGGGCAACGTTCGCAGCATCGTGTTCAGCGGAGCCGTCGGTGGTTGCGCGGTGCGCACCGTAAGGGTAGCTGTGACGGTGGCGGTTCCAGTTTCGGATCCGAAAAGGGTTACGTTCTGGACGATCCCGTCGGCGCGTGCCGACCAGGCTTGGGCCAGCTTCTCCGCGGTGATGTCCCCGGGCGGGTACCAGTAGGTCGTCAGCCAACCGCTGTCACTGCGAACCGATCGCCAACGCCTGTTCAACAATTCCAGCGCGGATCGGCCTAACCGCCGCTCCATCTCGACGATGTCGGTGGCGGTCGCCACTTTCGCGCGGATGCCCTGCTGGCGCATCGCCGCGCTGATCCGCTGCGCGGCAGCCAGAGTCGCGGTTCCCACCGAAGTGCGCCAGCGTAGAGCCTCGGCGTTTCCGAGACCCGAGGATCGCAGGATGAGCCACGTTTCCCGCTGGCCGGCGTAAGGCGGCGTGCCAATCAGCGTGTCATACACCCGTGCGTAGTCGCCGGTGCTGCGCCGTCGAGCCCCGGCACTGACCACACTGAGCGAATCGATCCGCATGCCAAGGCTCTGCCGCAATAGCGGGAGCAGATCTACTATATCGAAGGCATTTTCGGTGTAAGTAGAGGTTGACCCCGTGAACAGGGTTGGCGTATGCGCCTTCCCGAGCAGTTGCACCGCCGCCACCGCGACGCCGTCGTGGTATCGGACTCCGCCGCCGGCACGGTCATTGGCTACCGTGAGAGGTTCATCCCACCTGATGGGCCGGCGGCGTTCACGCCAAAGGATCACCCATGACCACAAAGGCTGACCACGCCAGGGAATGACGCCTCCGGCAACTCCGATCGCCAATCCCACTGCCGCGCCCGGCAATTCAGCGACCGCCCAGCCGGCGAGAACCGCGGCAAAGACGCCGGAGACGATTGCCAGCTTGGTCGCGGCGCTCATCGCTCCCGCCATGCCCGCGCGATCAGCGAGACGACCGCGATAGCGGCCACAACCACACCGGCGAATATCAAGGCGACGGTGCGGGCGCGATGGTCCTGTGGCGGCGGCGGTGCGACCGGCTTGATCACCCTGGTCTGTGCCGCAGACGGAAGTCGTTCCCCCGCGGGCACGTCGAAGGTCAGCGCAGCCACCGGGTCGACCACACCGTAGCCGACTTCATTGTCGACTCCGCGTGGCGGATTGTGCGCTGTCTGCAGGATCCGGTTGATGATCTGGTGGGCGGATAGACCGGGATATTTCGCTCGCACCAGCGCGGCCACCCCGCTGACGTAGGCCGCCGAAAAGCTGGTACCCCAGAACGGCATGTTCTTGTCGCCGGGGTGGATCGGTGGGTAGGCATTTGCCGGTCCCCCTGATGCCGGGGACAGCCCCATGATCCCGACTCCCGGCGCCGCGGCGGCCACCCACGGCCCGGCCAGACTCTTGTTGATCGGTGCGCCCGAGTTGTCGACCGCGCCCACCGAGAGAACGTAATCGGAGAACCACGACGGCGACGACACCGTCTTGACTTGGTGCCAGTCGCGCGGGTCCGATGCGGTCAGCGGGTCGAACGAAGGGTTCTGGGCACAGCCGTCTTCGCTGTCGTTGCCCGCCGCCGCGACGATCACCGCGTCCTTGACGGTGGACGCGTACCAGACGGCCGCGCCGATCGCGCCCTGATCCAGCGGGTCGGCAGCCGAGACACATGCTGTCACACTGACATTGATCACCTTGGCGCCCATGTTCGCGGCATGCACGATGGCGCTGGCAAGCGACGCAATGGTACCGGCCTTCTTGCGTCCCTCCATGTCACCGGGGCCCGGATTGACCGGCTCAAAGGCCCGCGACGACTGTCGCACGGAGATGATCACCGAGTGCGGCGCAACGCCGGCAACGCCGTCCGGCACGCCCGGCGCCAGTGGCGGCACTTCCGGGTCGTCGGGCTGGTCGGGAGCGACATCCCCCGGGCCGTTAGAAGGGGCATCCGGCGGTGGCGGCGGCGGTGGCGGCGCTGCCGGCACGGTTTGGGTAATCGTCACCGGTGAGGGCGGTGGCGGCGGTGCGGGCGGCGGTGGGGGGCCGCCCGGAGGCGGGGGTGCCGAATCGGTCGCCGGTGGACCCGCCGGTGGCGGATAAGCGGGGGTGCTCGGCATCGGCGGAGGCATCGGAGTGCCCTGCGGGGCGGCACCAATCACTGACGCCACGATGGTGCCGTGCGCATCGCAGTCCGTCAGCCCGTCGCCGCCCATGATGTAGTCCCCGCCGGCAACGACCGGGAGTCGGCGGCTCGGATTGATGCCGGTGTCGATCACGGCTACTGGCACCCCGTTGCCGGTGGAGTACTGCCAGGCCTTGCTGATGTTGAGCATCGTGTAGCCGGGTGCGGTGACAGCCACGTTGGGATCGGCGACGGTAATCGTCCGCGCGCAGGCGAAGCTCTGCCGCATCGGCTGATCGGGGGCTGGCTTGCCATCTGCCGGCACCCGGGCGGGATCGACGCTCGGCGGCGGAATCGCACGTGCTGCTGGAAGACTCGACCACGGCACGACGAGTAGACCTGCCAGCGCCATCGCGGCGACGCGGGTCGCCAGGGGCATCGGGGTCATCGCATGCGCACCCAGGTGAACAATCCGCCGATCCATGCGGCTAGCGGTAGGGCCGCGATAATCGCTGCTATCTCTACCCATTCGGCGGTCATCCGTACCAGCGGAGTGAACCTGGTAATCGGTACCAGGAGCGCCGCCAGCAGCCCGGCGGCGCCGAATCCGGCCAACACCAGCGCGCCCCACAGCACTGAATATCCCGAAGCGGCGGGCTCGTACGCGACATATTTGACGACGCCGACGCATGTCGCGGCGCCCGCGCCGCACACCAACGCGATGGCCTGCCGTTTGTCGGCGAACGCCCGTCCCCGGCCGATGAAGATCACCACGAACAATCCGGCCAGCGCCGCCGCCGCCGTGCTGCGGTCCTGCCCTGGCATCAGGGTCGCCCACACCGCGGCCGGCAGAGTCAGCCCCGCGCCCACACAAATTCCGGTCAGAACGTTGTTGGCGCCAACCGCCGCCGCCGCGATCTGCGCGCCGCGCGGAGTGGTGTCCGGATTCGCTTCCTCGTCGGCGCCGTCAACGCCTGCGCCACCCGCGCCGGCCTCGAAGGCCTCGTCGACTGGGGAGACCGCATCCGCGGGCAGACCGGCGCTGCGCCGGAACAGATCGCGCCCGGTGATTGATCCGAAATAGGGCGGCCGAATCCGCGCGACCCACAACGCGATCGTCGGAGCCATGGTCAGCAGGAACAGTAGGGCGACCAGGGCACCCATCCCCAGCCACTGGGCGGGAACCGCCCACCACATCCGGACCAACGCGGCCGTCCCGCCGAGACCGCACAGCGTCACCACCGCCGCCGCCACGTTGACGTAGCGCCGGGTCACCGAGGCGATTCCACACGTCAGGACCCCAGCCGAAAGGGCCGCGATAAACACATGCGCGGATGCGAGGTGACCGGGCGCGCAGGAGGCGAAACTTACCGCGAGCAAAGGCAGCGCAAGCCAGCCAAGCGCGTCCATCATGTCGGCGCGATCTGGCCACCAACGCCACACCGCGCCCGCGCCACCGGCGACCAACAGGCCGGCGACGCCGGTGACGATGGCGGGCACCAGCGAATCGGTCGCGATGCGTTGCCGCAGGGCCAGCCCGAGCACCGTCGCGCAGACCATGGCGAGGATGGCCAACGCCGCGTGCGCGGCGGTCAGGACCGTTACCGGCTCGAACAACTTCCTGCCGACCCGGGCCAGCCCCGTGGACAACGACTCGTACTGCGGCTCGAACGATTCGCCTTGCCCGGCGGGGACCAGGGAGAGCGTGGCGCCGTCCTCGACGCCGAGCTCGTCGAGCGTCTTGGTGACATCCAGCCGCACCCCGTTGGCCTTGTGCAATTCGTATCCGACGCCGGGCTCGAGCCCGTTAAGCCCCCTGCGCTTGAGTTCGTCGTTAAGTAGCTCGACGACGTTGTCAATGAAGGCCTCGATCGGCACCGATGCCGGATACACCTGTGAAACGAGGTGTTCTCCACATACGACCGCGACCGCGCAGCGAGCCGGAAACGACACCTTCCCCATCAGCGGGGGCATTAGCGCGGCCTGTCGGCATCTGGAATATATTTGTCCGCCAATGCAGCGGTGATCTCGAATAAGCGTAGCCGCGATTTCTTATGTAATTCGTGCCGCGTATCAATGATCCCGCCCTTCGCGAGATACGGATCGTACGGCATGAATTCGACAGTCGCCCCGGTCTGCTCGAAGCGCTCGGTGAGATAGGCCCGGGATTCCTGGTCATACTTATTGCGACTGTCGTTCAAGATTACCGTGCTGCGGGACACCACTTCGTGATAACCCATCGATCGCAGCAGGTCAATCGCGCGAGTCACCGGCAGTGAGGTGTCGGCGGTCAGGCCCGATACGAAAACCAGCGTGTCGCACGCCTCGAGCACCGCCTTCATCACCGGGTGCTCGAGGTCGTCGGAGGTGTCGACCACAATGACCGTGTGCGTGCGGCGCAGCCTCGACAGCACTCCGGTGAACATCGAGGGAACCAGCGGCCGCGGTTGGTCCGACGCCCGGTTTCCGGAGAGCACGTCGAGCCCGATGTTGTTCTGCCCCAGGTGTTCTCGAATATCCGCGTAGCCCTGGACGTCGGTATCGTTCAGCACCGCAGCGTAATCGCCCGGCGGGGCTTCATCGATCCGCCCGGCCAGCGTCCCGAAGCCTGGGACCGCGTCGATGGCCACCACGTTCTCGGGCCGGCATTCCCGGAATACCGCGCCGATGCACGCGGTCATCGTGGTCTTACCGACGCCGCCCTTACCCGACACCACCCCGATGACATACTGCTTGCGGATGTGGCGGCGTATCCGCTCCTGCAACTCTCGGTAATGTCTTTCAGCGGGCGATTCACCCAGATTGATGGTTTGGAATGACGCGCGATAGATGAATTTTCGCCAACCCCCACCCGGCGGGATTTTGCGAGGTGCGACCATATCCGAGATGCGCAGTGTTCCCGATAGCGAATCTTGGTGCTGGTAACTCACGCTGCCGTTGCTAACATTTTCGCGATACCTCTCGACTACACAACTTTTCGGTAGGAATGCCATTCTTCATCAGCAGGCAGGCGCCGCACCATATGGTGGATCGCAGAAACCACGTTGTTCTTAGTCCCCGGAGCAATGATCATCCACTGCTTGCCCCCGGATGCGACATGCTCGGCGACCAGCCTTCCTTGCAGCGTATCGATGATAGCTACCGCGCCTCGTTCGATGTGCGTCCGTGTGGGCCGGCCCGTATCCACCCCGGACTGGATCGCAACGATCGACACCTGGGCCGACCGCCCCGGGTCGGCGGCGAGTTTCAACAGTTGTGACTGATCGGGCTCCAGGCCTTGATTGTCGAAGAATTCGCACAAACTCTCCCAGCTGCTTGAGGCCGCTCTCATGACATCCGCGGCCAGCGTGACCGGTCGCAGGGTCGCGGGCGTGTTAGTCCCGCACAATCGCGCGATTTGCACGTTGAGCGCCGCGTTAGCCGCGCCCTCCGTGCTGGAAATGCCGGCCCCGCTGATGCGGACAAGATCGGCGGACCGCTCCATGGCCACCCACCACTGTGCGAACCTCGCGAGCAGCGCTCGCGGCGGTTCATCGTCGCTGGGTGTCTGGAAGTGCATGAGAAGGCCGATATCCCGGCGGGACAGGACCGTCAGCCACTCGACAACGGTCGAGTCCACGTCGCCTGACGCGCCGATAACGCCGGCTTCCCGCAGGTCCGCCGTCACCGGGTGTTCCAGCGCGAGCCGCTTGGGTTCGACACTGGGCAGGTGGGGCCGCAGCCCCAGTTCGGGGGCTAGGACCTCAATCCCGGTGAGCACCTGCAGAACCCATAGGCCGTCGATTGTTGTGGTTAGCACTTTGTCTTAAACCCTAAGTCCTAAACCCAAGTCCTAGACCCCGAACCCGACGAATGGGGCCGAACACCCGCTCGCTAGGAAAAGAAGCTCTGTGTCTGCATATCGGTGTGCAGCGCGTTCTCATCCACGTTGCCGATGGTCTGGGAGTGGTGGCTGACAACCTGAATCAGGTTGCTCAAGCCGTGCAGCATCTGTTGTTGGGCATCGAAGAAGGCCGTCGCGCCGTGCCCCAGGAAGAAGTCGGCGAGCGATTGGGTGAGCTGCTGAACATCGTCGTGGATGTCCATCAGCTGCGCGGCCTGCTGCGCAACGTCGCCGGCTAAGCCGGTCACGGCGCCGTGGTTGTAGACAATTTCGGTCATGTCAGTTGTTCCTTAACTTTGAATAAGTTCTTGGTGGGCGTCGCGCGGCGACTCGACCTAAGTGGACTGGGCTCCGCCGAACATGCCGGACAGGTTGGAAAGGCTGTGGGACGCATCCTGCTCGTGGTGCTCCATGAGGACCGCGGTCTGAGCCAGCCCGTGCGCCAACCGTTGACCGCCGGTCATGATCTGTTGCAGGTCGTGTTCGACCTCACCGGCCGTGTTGAGGGAAGTCGTCCCCGCGTCGCCCTTCCATCCCGCGCTGAGGATGTTCTCGTGACCACTCAGGTACTGCTGGGCGATGGTGGCTGCCTCTTGCAGTCGTGCCTCAATCTTTTGTTTCGTGCTCCGCAGCAAATCAGGTGTTACAACGGTTGTGCCCGCCATGTTTTTCTCCTCGATTTTTCTGGGCCCCCCGGGGCCGACTTTGACTCAAGCTTAACGAGCTGTCGCCAACTGTCACTTCACCGTTTCCTGGGGCTGCGCACGAGGCCGACCAGGCCTTTTCAGTGCACACCACAATGCGTGCCCTGTCAATCGGTTGCACAGCTGCACGGCTCCACGTCGTCACAGGTTGCTGGCACCGTCGGCCAGACCGTCGCCGTTCGTGTCGGTCAGGCGGACGTCCCACCGGCCGTCACCGTCGGTGTCCACGTATCCGGTGACACCGTCCTCGCCGCTGCACAGCACTCGGTCCGCCACGCCGTTGTCGTCAGTGTCGAGCAGCCGGTCATCGGCGCGCCCGTGCCCGTCGAAATCGACCAAGGGACCGCCGGTGTGCTCGACACCATCGAGCCCGAACCAGCGCAGTTGGCCGCCTCGATCCACGACCACCGCCCACGTCCCCGATCCATCGTCGGTGAAGTAGCTTTCTGCGGTGCCGTCATCGTCGAGGTCAAGCACTGCGTGATCGGCGACCCCGTCGCCGTCGAAATCCGCCAGCGCGTCGTCGCTCAATCCGTCGCCGTCGAAATCCAGGCCGATCGCGTCGGGCCGACCATCGCCGTCGAGGTCTAGGTCGGGCGGGCGATGCCAGATGGCCGCGGCGCCTTCGTGCCCGGGTAAGTCGCCGGCTAAGCAGTAGTCCACGAGACTACCGACGCGTCGCCGCCGCTAGGAGTTCCCGCGCGACCGCCACCAGGCCAGCAACTCCGCGATCGCCTCATCGTCGGTCAACGGCCCGCGGTCCAGCCTCAGTTCTTTCAGGTACCGCCACGCCTCGCCGACTTGCGGGCCCGCCGGTATATCTAGCAGTTGCATGATCCGGTTACCGTCCAGGTCGGGGCGCACCCGCGCCAGATCCTCTTGAGCGGCCAGCTCGGCGACCCGCTGCTCCAGCCGGTCGTAGCTGGCCTGCAGCCGGGCCGCCCTGCGCTTGTTGCGGGTCGTGCAGTCGGCACGCACCAACTTGTGCAGCCGGGGCAGCAACGGCCCAGCGTCGGTGACGTAGCGGCGCACCGCGGAGTCGGTCCACTTCCCGTCGCCGTAGCCGTGGAACCGCAGATGGAGGTACACCAGCTGCGAGACGTCGTCGATCATCTGTTTGGAGTACTTCAGCGCCCGCATCCGCTTTCGGACCATCTTGGCGCCCACCACTTCATGGTGGTGGAAGCTCACGCCGCCGTCCGTTTCGTGCCGACGGGTGGCGGGCTTACCGATGTCATGCAGGAGCGCCGCCCAGCGCAGCACCAGATCGGGGCCGCCTTCCGGGAGTGGGTCTTCCAGCGCGATCGCCTGCCGCAACACCGTCAGCGAATGCTGGTAGACGTCCTTGTGTTGGTGATGCTCGTCGATGGCCATCTGCATGCCGCCGACTTCGGGCAGCACCACCTCACCCATCCCGGTCTGCACCACCAGATCGATACCGGCGACGGGGTCGTGGCCCCGCACCAGCTTGTCCAGCTCGGCGGCCACTCGTTCGACGCTGATGCGGGCCAGCTGCGGGGCCATCTCTTCGATGGCCACACGGACCCGTGGCGCGACGGTAAAACCCAGTTGCGACACGAAACGCGCGGCTCGCAGCATCCGCAACGGGTCGTCGCCAAAGGACACCGACGGTGCCGCCGGGGTATCCAGTACTCGGGCGCGCAGCGCCGCCAAGCCGCCCAGTGGGTCAAGGAATTCGCCCGGCCCGGACGGCATGATTCGCACGGCCATCGCGTTCACGGTGAAATCCCGGCGCACCAGGTCGTCGTCGAGGCGATCGCCGAAACGCACCTCTGGGTTACGCGACACCTGGTCGTAGCTATCCGCGCGGAATGTGGTGATCTCGAGCCGTTGTCCGCCCTTGCCGATGCCGACGGTGCCGAAGTCGATTCCGGTGTCCCACAGGTTGTCGGCCCAGGGACGCAAGATCTGTTGAATCTGCTCGGGGCGGGCATTGGTCGCGAAGTCCAAGTCAGGACTCAGCCTGCCCAGCATGGCATCCCGCACGGAACCGCCGACGAGGTACAACTCGTGGCCCGCAGCGTCGAATGCGGAGCCGAGCTCACACAGCATGGGAGTGTGCCTGTTCAGGGCGACGGCGGCCGCGGTCAGCAGGTCGGCATCGTGGGCGGCGTCAGGCACGTTCGATTAGCCTAGTCCGGCTCCGGCCCATGCGTGCCGCGGCATCGCGCGGCCCTGTGGCCAGCTACTATCGCTTGGGTGTCGGACGGCGAACAAGCCAAACCACGTCGGCGCCGGGGCCGGCGCCGCGGCCGTGGTGCTGTCGGCTCGGCCGAGAACCAAACCGAGGGGCAACCGGCCGGCGACTCGGCGGCGAAGAAGTCGCGTCGATCCCGCGCCCCGGCCCGCGGCCCGGAGCGGCTTCGCACGGTACACGAAACGTCCGCCGGCGGCCTGGTCATCGACGGTATCGACGGGCCGCGCGACTCGCAGGTCGCCGCTCTGATCGGCCGCATCGATCGGCGTGGGCGGATGTTGTGGTCGCTGCCCAAGGGTCATATCGAGCTCGGCGAGACGGCGGAACAGACGGCCATTCGCGAGGTCGCCGAGGAGACCGGAATACGCGGCAGCGTCCTGGCCGCCCTGGGGCGCATCGANNGAGCTCTCCAGCGAGGACCTCGAGGTCGCCGAGGTGGCCTGGGTGCCGCTGCCGGACCTGCCGTCACGGCTGGCCTACGCCGACGAACGGCGGCTGGCAGAGGTGGCCGACGCGCTGATCGATAAATTGCAGAGCGACGGCCCGGCCGCGCTGCCGCCGCTGCCGCCGAGCTCACCCAGGCGACGGCCGCAGACGCATTCACGCACCCGGCATCCCGACCAACCGGCACCGGGCCGGAAGAACGGCCACGGGCCCGGGCCGTGAGCGCGCCGCGATTCAGCTGGGGCGGCGTGTTGCGTCTTGCCGCGGTGGTGGGCATCGTGGCGGGATCCACCGTGCTCACCGGATCAGCCGCGCCGCACGCGACCGCCGGCGAGCCCCAGGAGACACCCTTCGTCCGTGTCCGCATCGATCAGGTGACCCCGGACGTGGTCAGCACCAGCAGTGATCCCCTCGTCACCGTCACCGGAACGGTGAGCAATATCGGTGACCGTCCAGTGCATGACGTCATGGTCCGGCTGGAACACGCGGCTGCCGTTACCGAGTCGGCGGCCTTGCGCACCTCCCTGGCCGGCGGAACCGACCAGTACCGGCCGGCCGCGGACTTCCTGACCGTGTCGCCAGAGCTGCAACGGGGGCAAGAGGTCGGCTTTACCCTGTCGGCCCCGGCACGCTCGTTGACCAAGCCGTCCTTAGCGATCGACCGGCCCGGCGTCTACCCACTGCTCGTCAACGTCAACGGGACACCCGACTACGGCACACCCGCCCGCCTCGACAACGCGCGGTTCCTGCTGCCGGTGGTCGGCGTGCCGGCCGACCAAGCTGACGCGGGGGATTCCAGCATTGCAGCGGACACCTCGAAGCCGGTGTGGGTCACCATGCTGTGGCCGTTGGCCGATCGGCCCCGGCTGTCGCCCGGTGCACCCGGCGGCACCATTCCGGTCCGATTGGTCGATGACGAGCTCGTCACGTCACTGACCGCTGGCGGCCGGCTGGACATCTTGTTGTCCGCGGCCGAGGTCGCCACCGGCCGCGACGTCGATCCCGACGGCGCCGTCGGGCGGGCGCTGTGCATAGCCGTCGACCCGGACCTGCTCGTCACCGTCAACGCGATGACCGGCGGCTACGTCGTGTCCAACTCGCCCGACAGCTCCGCCCAGCAACCGGGTACGCCAACGCACCCGGGCACCGGTCAGGCCGCCGCAACCCTCTGGCTCGACCGGCTACGCGCGCTCGCGCACCGGACGTGCGTGGCGCCACTCCCCTACGCGCAAGCCGACCTGGACGCCTTGCAGCGGGTGAACGATCGCGGTCTGAGCACGATCGCCACCGACAGCGTCGGGGACATCGTCGACCGCATTCTGGGTGCCAGGTCCGCGCGCGGGGCCACGCTGCTGCCCGACGGCCCGTTGACGGGCCAGGCGGTCGACCTGCTCAGCGCCAACGACAGCACCGTCGCAATCGCGGCCGCCGACTTATCCGCCCCGGATTCCGGCAGTGCGTCATCCGCGGCTATCGACACCGCACCCCGGCGGTTATCCCCGCAGGTGGTCGTCGCGCCGTTCGACCCGGCCGTCGGAGCCGCGTTGGCGGGCGCCGGGACCAACCCGATGGCCCCCACCTACCTGGACTCTTCGCTGGCCGTTCGGCTGGCGCATGATTCGAACACCGCTCGCCGCCAGGACGCCCTGGGCTCCATCTTCTGGCACGCTTTGGAGCCAGACGCGGCGCCACGCACCCAGCTCCTCGTCCCGCCGCCGACGTGGAACCTGCGGGCCGAGGATGCGCAGGTCATGCTGACGGCGCTGGCCACCACCATTCACTCGGGTCTGGCTGTGCCCCGACCGCTGCCGGCGGCAATCGCCGACGCCGCGAGCCGCACCGGCCCAGCGGAGCCCACGGGTGCCACGGGTGCCTACGCCTGGGCGCGCGGCCGTTTCAATGACGCCGTCACCAGCGATATCGCTGGTCAGGTCAGGCGGCTGTGGGGCCTGACTTCAGCGCTGACCAGCGACGATCGCACCGGGCTGACTGGTATNNTTGTTCGGCGCGGTCACGATCCTCAACCCGGGCGACTCCTACACGTTGGCCACTGAGCACAGTCCCCTCCCGCTGGCGCTGCACAACGGCCTGGCTGTCCCCATCCGGGTACGGCTCCAGGTCGACGCTCCACCCGGGATGACCGTCACCGACCCCGGTGAGATTGAGTTGCCGCCCGGATACCTGCCGCTGAACGTACCGATCGAGGTCAACTTCACCCAGCGGGTCGCCATCGACGTCGCGCTGCACACCCCGGGCGGCATGCGGCTGGGCGAGCCGGTGCGCTTGTCGGTGCATTCCAACGCTTACGGCAAGGTGCTGTTCGCGATCACGCTGTCCGCCGCGGCGGTGCTGGTGCTGCTCGCCGGCCGCCGGCTCTGGCACCGGTTCCGTGGCCAGCCTGATCGCGCCGATCTGGATCGGCCCGACCCACGCCACCGGACGCCCGCTGAGCCGCATGACGAAATCGACCGGCGGGTCGACGAAGAGCACCGCGTATGAGACCCGCCTCACGGCGGACCCAGGCACGACCGACGCGCAGGGTCGAGCTGTCCGATGCCGCGCTGGTATCGCGGTCATGGGCGATGGCGTTCGCGACGCTGATCAGCAGGATCACCGGCTTCGCCCGGATTGTGCTGCTGGCCGCGATTCTGGGCGCGGCACTGTCCAGTGCGTTCTCGGTGGCAAATCAGCTGCCGAACCTGGTCGCCGCGCTGGTGCTGGAGGCGACGTTCACCGCGATCTTCGTACCGGTACTGGCCCGCGCCGAGCAAGGCGACCCCGACGGCGGCGTGGCATTCGTGCGGCGCCTGGTCACACTGACAACCACGCTGCTGCTGCTGGCTACGGCGTTGTCTGTGCTCGCCGCACCGCTGCTGGTGCGGTTGATGCTGGGCCGGAATCCCCAGGTCAACGGGCCGCTCACCACCGCCTTCGCTTACCTGCTGCTGCCACAGGTACTCGCCTACGGCCTCACCTCGGTATTCATGGCGATCCTGAACACCCGCAACGTGTTCGGGCCGACAGCGTGGGCGCCGGTCGTCAACAATGTCGTCGCGCTCGTGACCCTGGGCGTGTACCTAGCGGTTCCGGGTGAGCTTTCGGTCGATCCCGTCCGGATGGGCAACGCCAAACTGCTGGTGCTGGGGATCGGCACCACCCTAGGGGTGTTCGCGCAGGCCGCGGTCCTACTGGTAGCGCTGCGGCGCGAGCACATCAGCCTGCGCCCGCTCTGGGGCATCGACGAGCGGCTCAAACGCTTCGGCGCGATGGCCGGCGCGATGGTGCTTTACGTGCTGATCAGTCAGCTCGGACTGGTGGTCGGCAACCAGATCGCCAGCACGGCAGCGGCTTCCGGCCCCGCGATCTACAACTACACCTGGCTGGTCCTGATGCTGCCGTTCGGCATAATCGGGGTGACGGTGCTGACCGTCGTGATGCCACGGCTGAGCCGCAACGCCGCGGCCGACGACACCCGGGCGGTGCTCGCCGACCTGTCGCTGGCCACCCGACTGACGCTGGTCACGCTGATCCCGATAGTGGCGTTCATGACGGTCGGCGGCCCGGCGATCGGTACCGCCTTGTTCGCATACGGCCACTTTGGGCAGGTCGACGCCGGGTATCTGGGCGCCGCGATCGCTTTATCCGCGTTCACGCTGATCCCGTACGGGCTGGTGTTGCTGCAGCTGCGCGTGTTCTACGCCAGGGAGCAGCCCTGGACACCCATCGTGATCATCCTTGTCATCACAGCCGTCAAGATCGCCGGTTCGCTACTCGCGCCCCATCTCACCGGGGACGCCCCGCTGGTCGCCGGCCTGCTGGGCCTGGCCAACGGCGTCGGGTTTCTGGCCGGCGCGATCGTCGGCTACGTCTTGTTGCGGCGCACCCTCCTGCCGGCCGGCGGCCACCTGGTCGACGTGCGGGAGGTCCGGAACATCCTGGTCACGGTCGCTGCGTCGTTGCTGGCTGGTCTGGTTGCCCACCTGGCCGATCGGCTACTCGGGCTGCGGGAACTCACCGTGCGCGGCGGCGCGGCGGGTTCGCTGCTGCGACTTCTGCTGCTGGGCACCGTCATGCTGCCGATCATGACCGCGGTCATGGTCCGCGCGCAGGTCCCCGAGGCGCGCGCGGCACTAGCCGCGATCGTGAGCGTGATCGGGC
>PLSK01000006.1 GCA_003165155.1 Mycobacterium sp.
CCGTCAAGGGCGGCGACTATCTCGCGGACCAGGACGCCGTGGAGATCATGTGCAAGGAAGCCATCGACGCGGTGCTCGACCTGGAGAAGATGGGGATGCCGTTCAACCGCACCCCCGAAGGCCGCATCGACCAGCGCCGCTTCGGCGGCCACACCCGCGACCACGGCAAAGCGCCGGTACGCCGGGCGTGCTATGCGGCCGACCGCACCGGCCACATGATCCTGCAGACGCTCTACCAGAACTGCGTCAAGCACGACGTGGAGTTCTTCAACGAGTTCTATGCGCTGGATCTGGTGCTCACCCAGACCCCAACTGGCCCGGTGGCCACCGGAGTGGTCGCCTACGAGCTGGCCACCGGCCTGATCCACGTCTTCCACGCCAAGGCGGTGGTGATCGCGACCGGCGGCTCGGGCCGGATGTACAAGACCACCTCCAACGCGCACACCCTCACCGGCGACGGCATCGGCATTGTCTTCCGCAAGGGACTTCCGTTGGAAGACATGGAATTTCACCAGTTTCACCCGACCGGCCTGGCGGGCCTGGGCATCTTGATCTCAGAAGCCGTGCGTGGCGAGGGCGGCCGGCTGCTCAATGGCGAGGGCGAGCGCTTCATGGAGCGCTACGCTCCCACGATCGTCGACCTGGCCCCCCGTGACATCGTCGCGCGCTCGATGGTGTTGGAAGTCCTGGAGGGTCGCGGCGCCGGCCCGCACAAGGATTACGTCTACATCGACGTCCGTCACCTGGGTGCGGACGTACTGGAAGCCAAGCTGCCCGACATCACCGAGTTCGCCCGCACCTACCTGGGTGTTGACCCGGTCAAGGAGCTGGTCCCGGTCTACCCGACCTGTCACTACGTGATGGGCGGCATCCCGACCACGGTCACCGGCCAAGTGCTGCAGGACAACACCTCCACGGTCCCGGGCTTGTACGCGGCCGGCGAGTGCGCGTGCGTCTCGGTGCACGGCGCTAACCGTTTGGGCACCAACTCGCTGCTGGATATCAACGTGTTCGGCCGCCGGGCCGGCATCGCCGCCGCCAGCTACGCGCAGGGCCACGACTTCGTCGAGATGCCGCCAGAGCCGGCGGCGATGGTTGTCGGGTGGGTCGGCGACATCCTCTCCGAACACGGCAACGAGCGCGTCGCCGATATCCGGGGCGCGCTGCAGCAGACGATGGACAACAACGCCGCGGTGTTCCGCACCGAGGAGACGCTGAAGCAGGCGCTCACCGACATCCACGCTCTCAAAGAGCGCTATTCCCGAATCACGGTGCACGACAAAGGAAAACGCTTCAACAGCGACTTGCTGGAGGCCATCGAGCTGGGCTTCTTGCTGGAACTGGCCGAAGTGACCGTGGTGGGTGCTTTGAATCGCAAGGAATCCCGCGGCGGCCACGCGCGCGAGGACTATCCGAACCGCGACGACACCAACTACATGCGTCACACGATGGCCTATAAGGAAATTGGGGCCGATAAACAGGGTGCCGAACTGCTCAGCGATATCCGGCTGGACTTCAAGCCCGTCGTGCAGACCCGCTACGAACCCAAGGAACGGAATTACTGATGGCAGCTTTCGAACAAGAAGGGGCAGCGGGGCCGAAACAGCCCTTGCCGCCGATCCCGGACGGTGCGGTGATGGTGACCGTCAAGATTGCCCGGTTCAATCCGGACGAGCCGGACGCGTTCGCGGAAACGGGCGGCTGGCAAAGCTTTCGAGTGCCCTGCCTGCCCAGCGACCGGCTGCTCAACCTGCTGATCTACATCAAGGGTTACCTGGACGGCACGCTGACCTTCCGGCGATCCTGCGCCCACGGGGTGTGCGGGTCAGACGCCATGCGCATCAACGGCGTCAACCGGCTGGCCTGCAAGGTGCTGATACGTGACCTGCTGCCAGAGAAGAGGAAAGCGGGCAAGGCGCTCACCATCACGGTTGAACCCATCCGCGGGCTGCCGGTCGAGAAGGACCTGGTGGTCGACATGGAGCCGTTCTTCGACGCCTATCGAGCGGTCAAGCCGTACCTGGTCACCAGCGGCAACCCGCCAACCCGGGAGCGGATCCAAAGCCCGACCGACCGCGCCCGCTACGACGACACCACCAAGTGCATCCTGTGCGCCTGCTGCACCACCAGCTGCCCGGTGTTCTGGAGCGAGGGCAGTTACTACGGTCCGGCCGCGATCGTCAATGCGCACCGGTTCATCTTCGACAGCCGCGACGAGGCCGCCGCCGAGCGCCTCGACATCCTCAACGAGGTCGACGGCGTGTGGAGGTGCCGGACCACCTTCAACTGCACCGAATCCTGCCCGCGCGGGATCGAAGTGACCAAGGCGATCCAGGAGGTCAAGCGCGCGCTGCTGTTCTCGCGCTGAGGGTCTAACTTGGCGGGAGCTTCAGCACGCGGTTGTTGCCCGTGTCGACGACGTAGACATTCCCGGCGGTGTCGACGTCAATGCCCTGGGGATGGTTGACTCCGTTGAACGGCAGTGTTTTTGGCGTGTTGGAGGCCGTGATAAACTTTGTGACCCGATCGTCATGGCTGTCGGTCACGTACACGTTTCCGCTGGTGTCGACGGCCACATCATCTGGACGTCCGACTACAAAGGGCAGCGCAGTCGGAACCGTCGCCGCCCACGGCAGTTTCAGCACCCGCTCGTTGTCCCGATCGATGACGAAGAGGGCGCCGTCGCGATTCACCGTCACGGCCGAGGGACACGCTAGGGCGCTGAACGGCAGCTCCGTCTGCTCGGTCGAATGCGCGCGCAGCGCCACCACCCGGTTGTGCGTGGAGTCGGTGACAACGACGGCGCGGTCGTTGTCGGAGTCGCGCGAATCGACCGCCACACCCGTGGGTTCCCCGAGATCGGTGAACGGCAGCACGGTCGGGCTGGTCGACCCCGCCGTCAGCTCCAGCACCCGGTGCTCAGCGGGCTCGGTGATCACTAAGTCCCCCGCGTCGTCGACCGCTATATCCTCGGGACGGTCCAGGCCGGCTAACGGCACCACGGTCTGGCTGGTCGAGCCCGCGGCGAGTTTCAGCACCCGGTTGTTGCCGCTGTCGGTGACGTAGACGTCGCCCTTCGCATCGACCGCGATCTCCTCGGGGTTGTCGAGACCGGTAAACGGCAGCACGACCTGACCCTGCGGTTTCGCCGAAGGGAACGGGAATTGGTTGGTGATCCGCAAGAATGCGGCAACGGCGATTACCACGACTACCCCCACGGCGGCGAGGATCAGAACAGCGCCGCGGCGACGGGTGCGTGGTGGGGACGGGATCGTGGGTGCGGTGTCCTCCTCGTTGGGGACGGCAAATTCGTCAAGGCGGACGGGAATTGACGGCGCAGCGTGGACGTCGGTGAGGGCCGCGCGGGCAGCCACAGCCAGTTCGTGTGCCGACTGGTAGCGGTCATCCGCTTCCTTCGCCATGCCCCGTGCGATCACCCCGTCGAACGCGGCCGGTATCGCGGGGTCGAGGCTGCTGGGTTTGGGCGGCTCGTCTGTGCGATGGGCGGCGGCCAACCCCTCCACACCGCCACCGCTAAACGGCAACCGCCCGGTGAGGCACTCGTAGAGCACACAAGTGAGCGAGTACACATCCGCACGAGCGTCGACGGACTTTCCGGCGTTGAAGCGCTCCGGGGCCATATACGCCGGACTTCCCGGTGCGACGTTGGTGAGCGTCAAGCGACCGGCACCGGCCTCATGAACGAGTCCGAAATCA
>PLSK01000142.1:0-49820 GCA_003165155.1 Mycobacterium sp.
CCGCCGTTGCCGCCGCCGGCCGGCTACTGGCCCGCTTACTGGCCTGCGTTGTGGGCCAGATCGATGGCGTACTGATTCACGAAGGTGCCCGCCGGCGGATCACCTTTGTCGCATGTCCCGTCGGATTCACCGGGACGTTTGATCCACAGGTAGGCGTCGGCGTGCGCGCCCCCGGTGGCCGCGGTAGGCGGGGTGCCCAGCGCTCGACCGCTCGGGTTGCACCAGTTGAGCCCGGTGTCGGGCGCTGGTCCGGCCCCGTTGCGCGACGTGTCGACCACGTAGTGCGAGCCGTTCGTCAGCCCCGAAATCGACTCGCCATAACCGATTTCGTCCCCGGTGGTGAAGAAGTTTGCCGTGTTGAGGCTGAAGCCCCGCGCGTGGCCGACACCGGCCTTGTTGAGCCTCTCGGCCATGTCCTCGGCGCTGTGCCAGCGCAGGTGACCAGCGTCCACATACACGGCCGTGGCCGGATTGCGGGTCAGCGTGTCAACGGCGTAGCGAATCAAGTCGTAGCGTTCTTGGCGCTGGTCAGCCGACAGACAGTCGGCCATGGCGAGCGCATCGGGTTCGAGGATGATCGCGGTCCGCGAAGCACCCACGCCGGAGGCGATGCCGTCGATCCACCCGCGGTAGTCGTCGGCGGACCCCATCCCACCGGCGGCGAAGCTGCCACAGTCGCGGTGCGGGATTCCATAAATCGTCAGCACCGGGATGGCGCCAGCAGCCGCCGCGTCGCCGGTGTACGCCGCGACCGTGCCTGCCGAAGAGCCCGGGACGATCCAGTACGCCTGCGGTGTATTGGCGATGGCGGTCAACCCGGCGCTCGGCGGATCGGCATGCTGCGCGGCGCGCATAGCCGCCGAGGCGGGATTGACGTAGAAGGGCATGCCGCCGAACGGGTTGGCGTCATCGGCCAAGCGCACCGCCGGGGCAGGGCCGACCTCCTGGCCGGCAAGAAAACCCATGCCGGCAACGACCGCGACCGTTAGGGAGGGGGCGATCCACCGCGCGACTGCACCAGCAGCTGAGAACATCACCCCAGGAAAATTAGTGCTCCAGAACACTGAGCGCCAATCGCCGCCGGTGGGTAATGGCGCGAGCGGGGCTTGCAGCATAGTTAATGCAAGATAATTGCGTTAATATGTGCTGTATGGGCTCTGCAGAGGTTGAGCAAGAGGTTCGGCGCCGCACTGGTGGTCGGTCCGCACGGGTGCGTGAGGCGGTGCTACAGGCGACTCTCGACGCATTATCGCAGCACGAGCCCGCGGCCGTGACGATCAGCGAGATCGCCCGTCGGGCGGGAGTTCATGCGACCTCGATCCAGCGGCGCTGGGGGTCGAAGGAGAACGTGGTGCTCGATGCTCTGCTGACCTTGAGCCAGGAGAAACTGCCGATTCCCGATACCGGCTCATTGCGCGGGGACCTGATCGCGTTCAGCCGGTCGATGGCCAGCTACCTTGCGTCAGCTGCGGGTGAGACGGTGGTGCGGACGCTGGCTGCCAGCGACGATGATGCTTTCATGGCCGCTAATCGCGAGCGGCTGCTCTGTGCCCGTTACGAGGCCGCCCGGGTCATGATCGAGCGCGCCGCTGAACGGGGCGAACTACGTCCGGGAACCGACCCGCAGATCGCGCTCGAACTTCTCGTCGGACCGTTGCACTACTGCGCCCTGATCACCAGGCACCCCATCGACGGCGGCTTTATCGAGGAAATGGTCGACACGCTTCTGCGCGGACTGGCTAAAGTGCCTCAGCTAGCGGGTTCGATCAGCGCGCCATAGGTGAGGCCGACGGGGCGAGGTCCTCGCTGTCCATCGCGTTGAACAAGGCATTCGCACGGTCCTGGCCGGCCAATGCTTCCGGGGTGTTCTCTTGTACCAGCAGTTCCTCCCGGCTTGAGACGTTGGGCTTGCCGGTTCCCAGATCGATGCCCGCGAAGAACGCCTTGATCCGCGGATCGAGACGGGGGTCGAGGTCAAGCTTCGAGGTCATGCGACCCTCCCTGCGGCCGTCCCGAATGTTCTCGCCGATGGCATCCATCGACGCGTTCTTAGTGCATGAGTACTGCGTTAAGGAACCCACCTCTCGCGCCAGTTAAAGCAATCGTATTGCGTTAAAGTCCATCCATTTAGGGGAGCGTCAAGCATTGGCCGAAGCAACTGTCAGGCATCACCCCAAGGCGAAATGCCACGCGCCTACTTAACCGTTCAGTTATTGAAGGGTTAACCTGGACGAACGATCCTGGCTCGGTCTTGGGTTGGCTAGCCGTCCAAGAGTTGTGGCGGGGTCGCACAACGCGACACAGCCGGGATAGAGGTCAGTGCCGACGAGAGGTTGCGGGAAGCGCTCAGCCAGCGGCGGAAGCTTCCCCGAAACCGTCATTTTGGTCGGACATATCCGGCGCGCCACATTGCGCCGAAGGGGAGAAGCGACATGGCAGACGTCAAGAAAGAAGTAGTTCCGTGTCCACAGCCTGATTGCGGCGGGATTGCCGACGCCGAGGTCGAGTATCCGGATACGGGCGTCAGCGAGGGCGAGCGGTTAGTGCGCTGGATCCTGGACTGTCGGACGTGCGGGTACTGGGGACCGAATCGAGCGGCCTAGGTAGGTGCGGCAAGTGTCGCAGGCAGTCAGCAGGTATGTCGTGAAGCGCTGTTGGTGGGCGCTCTGCGGACTGTAACGTGGAGGCTCGTCTGAAGTGAGTAGCTGAGCAGCCACGGGGGACGCGCGTCGGTTATTGACGCGAACGTAAGTATTGGCGCGCGAGTCTTCTCTGTTGACCCAACGTGTGGCCGGGCGCAGGTACCGCTCAGGCCCAGCGCTGGTGCCCCGGGGACCCTCCGCCGATGGCCTTACGGCCGATGCCCGACGGCAGCACGACAACGGCTCCCGTCAGCCCTGCCTGGGACACGAATGTCTGCCACGACTACGNNGCGAATTGAAGTGCAACATGACCCGGAGAACGCCAATGTCGGAACGCGTGAGGGAAATCTATCCCTGCCCACGACGGGGTTGCGGCGGGATTGCCGTCGCCGAGGTGGAGTAACCGGATGGCGGTCGCGAGGGCGAGCGCATCGTGCACCGGATCCTGGATTGTCGGACGTTCGGCTACTGGGGGCCGGATCAAACCCAGTAGGGGGCCGTGGCCGCCGAGCGGACTACAAGGGCCGCTTCAACATGGCCGTTATGAAGACGCCATCTGCGTTGTCGCGCAGTTGATAGTTAATTAACTCCCATCCATCTGCGCCGTAGTGGTTCGCTCTTTCCATCGCCCATCCAAGTACGGTGGGCACATCATCGTGGTGTGTGCCGGTGGTGAACCAGGTGTACTCCCACGTCGTCGCCATAACCCGCCAGCCTACGGCTACTCCACGAGTGTCAGACCGGTGCCGCCAAGCCTGGCGAAAAACCCCATCAACGGCTTTCCGCTGTGTGCTTCCGTACAAGTCGCGCGACGGAGCAGCCGCGCCGGCGGCTGACGCTCGGGGGGACCCCGCAAGAAGCGTCTGGCGATGAGATCTGGTCCTCGACCCGAATTGCTGTACCAAAATGCATATCGATCAATTGCGGCCAAACAACGTGGTTGCATAAGCACTATGCATTTTATGGGCTTATAGCCTAATTTTTGCATACTCAAGGGGGCAGCTCGAAGTGGCTCAGCGCAGGAATGCCGCACTCCCGGCAGTCCTTGCCGGCGCACCGTTGCGAACCATACGTGCCCAGGACGCCGGTGCTAACTAGGTTGCGCAAGTTCGCCGTTACCTCGTCGACCCTCGCCTGGATGCTTGCCCCCGATGTCGCGGCTTGAGTGAGGGAGTAGGTGAAGCTGCACTCCGCACAGTGATCCGTCACCCCGCCATTGTCGTCGATGTGATTTGAGAACTCGATGTCAGGCGGGGATCTCGCGCACCAAGCGGCGCAGCACGGACTCAGGCGGGACTGAAGCGGACACGTCGTAGGCACCGTTTACAGCTGGACCGCCCCGTCACTGCCATCGAGGCGGCGCGCCGGTCGGGATTTCAGCTGGATGCCACTCGCTCGGCTCCCGCGTGCGCAGCGATGCCGAAGATTCGCCGGAAAGAATCCTCGCCATAGCTAGTGCGTTCGGGCTTGCCGGGGGATAAGCGAAATGTCCGTGCACCGTCTGGACTTCGTTCGGCCCGCAAGAACAAGTCGGCGGGATCTTGGCGCGCGTGCAGGCTGTCGGCGAGGTCGTAGAGGTGGGTCACGAAAAACACCCTGACTCCGCTCTCAATCATCGCGTGCACGATGCCACGCGCGATTTGCGATCCCTCAAGCTCATTGGTCGAGGCAAAGGACTCATTGCATAACAGCAACGACGTCGACCCGATGTACTCGACCATCGCGCTCATCCGGGCAAGTTCTTCTTCGAGCTTGCCCCGCGTCAGGGTGGCATCCTCTTTCCGGTTGAAATGTGTGAAGACGCCGTCTCGGACGTTGGCACCAAACGCTTCTGCGGTGACGAACATGCCGGCTTGCATCATCAGCTGTGCAGTACCGACGCTACGTAAAAACGTTGACTTCCCGCCCTCGTTGGCACCGGTGATGACGATCAATGTCTTGCCATCCGCGTCGACATCGTTACCGGCGACCTTCTTGCCGGTTGTCAGGCACAGTCCGACGTCGCGCAGACCACGACATTGAAACCGCGGCGTCCCGATGGCCGTGGGCACCGGAAAGCACATTGGTACCTGGCGTTTAGAGAGCTCGTCACGCAAATTCAGACACCCGAGGTAGAACGCCAGCTCCGTCCGCAGCCGTCCGCAGAAACTCTGCAGATGTTCCGCCGATTTGGTGACTGTGTTGGCGACGTCGTTGATGGCGCGGCCCGCCAGCTTGCTGAGAGCTTGCGCGCCGGCCAGGTCGCTGGCATCGACCACAAATCCGCGTCCGGCCCCGGCACTATTGTCGGCGCGGGTTCCGCTCAGCCTCGCCCATAAACTGCGCCGGGGGGGTTGGTGAAGCACGTGGTGATCACCTTCGTTGCCGACTCCGAGTTGGGCGCTGAGCAGGACACCACGCGGCAGGTGGAACTCCCTGAGGTACTCGTCGACTTGAGTCAAATAGTGGTCGGACAACTGCTCGCTCAGCATCGAAAATAACTGGCGGAACCCGGCGGAGCTGAACTGGGCGACGTGTTCGTCGGCCAGGCTGCTCAGTTGCCTGAGGGTCGTGGTGAGCAGTTCCAAGATCCGCACGGAGCGGCGCAGGATCAAGTCCGGGTCGCGCGAATTGAGGCCGCCGAGGAATACCTTGCGTCGTAGTTCGATCCCGTCGACCGCCGACGCGATGTTGTACATTTGCTGCACCGCGGCGCGATTGGCCAGGCAGTCGGCCAACACCTGCTGGCGGTAGATGATGACCTCAGGATCGGTTTCACTGAGCGGCACCACCTTTTGGGCGGTGTCGAGCAGGAAGGCGTCGCCGGCCGCCATGGCATTGTAGAGCCTGCTCAGCTCCAGATCCTCGTTGATGAGAGCGCTTAGCTGCCAAGGCAACCGGGGACCCAGGCCGGGGTCGCTGTCGGGGTGTAATAGGTGGACTTTCATTGACTGATCCGCCGAAGGAGGACGTCGTGGTTGAGTCCGTATTTGGTGGCCAGCGCTGCGGCATAGGCCAAGCCATCCGCGGGCCGGCGGGTGAATTTGAATGTCCGTTGGGCAGGATCATCGGGCGCCACTTCGCCGACCATGCTGACGCAAGCCTGATTTAGGCCGGCCAGTTCGTCGAGGAAGCTGACGTAGACGGCGGTGCAGCCCAGTTTGATGATCCGTTCGATGACCTCGGTGCCGATCAGCAGAGCATCGCTGAGGGTTGTGGACGAGAAACTCTCATTCATGATGATGAGGCTCGCCGCGGTTGCGCGGGAAAGGATGTCATGAATTCGGACCAGTTCGTCCTCGAGCCTTCCATGCAGCGTCGAGAGAGTCTCCTGCCGTTCGAAGTGAGTGCAGATTTGATCGGGCAACGTGAACCTGGCATGTGCAGCGGGTATCGGACAGCCGAGCGACGCGAGATAGGCGCATTGGCCGATCGTTCGGGCGAATGTCGTCTTGCCGCCCTGATTCGGTCCCGTTACCACGAAGATTCTTTCGGGCTCGGACAGGCGAAAGTCATTGTGTACCAACGTCCGGCCGTCGTCGGTGGACTTGATCGCCAGTGCGAGGTCGAAGGCGTCATCAGCGGACAGGGCCCCGGGTGTGGTGGTGACCTCGGGATAGCTGAAGTTCAGACCCGCGGTGGTGAAGCGGCCGACGAAGGCCAAGTAGTACAAATAGAAGCGGATCTCGTGATCGAATCGGGCGATCGTGGGTTCAACGAAGCGTTCGTTTAGTCGGCAGAATCCGTCGAGCAGGGCAAAGGCGTTCGGGTACAGCTTGGCGACACACTCCAGGATCTGTTCTTCGACATGGTCCATGCCGGCGTCGTGCTTGAGGGGCACGTGGTAGTCATTGTCTACCTCGGTGGCGAACCTTTCGAACGTCGCCACGGCTCCTGCACTGTAATCGGTTTGGCCTTCATACTTCTCGACGTGTACCCGCAGGTCCTGGATGTGCACGGTATAGCGGACCTTGTGCAACTCACTTTGTACAGCTTCGGTGTCACTTACCAAGGTTTGAAAGGTCGCGCTTTGGGCGTATTCGGCCAGATGCTCGGCAAAGTCACGCAGCCCGCGAGAGGCGGGTTCGACGTGAGCGAGATCGTCTCGTAGCAATGCCACGGTGTCGCAAAATGTTTGAACGGCGTGGATAAACCAGCCTTTTCGATGCAGCGGATGGCGCAGCTGCTTCGCCTGGTGACGGCTGCGCCGCATCGCTGCCATGCTGTCAACGAAATTCAGTATTGGCTGGCGGGTTTCGTCGCGTTCGAGATCTCGGAACACCTGATGGCGATGCTTAACGGTGGAAACATCGTGCAGTGGGACGTAGAAGAACCGATCGACGTGTTCGTCGGCATGCCCGGCGGTCACCGCGGCGATGATTTCGTCGAGATGCAAATCCGGGAAACAACCAGTCGCCGCATCAATGCCTTTCGGTGCGCCGCCCTGTGGGAACAGGATGCTGGTAAAGCGCGCCATCTGTTCGCTCACCTGCCTTCTACTGTGAATTGCCACAATGTTAGACCGAGGGCGCGTCAGGAATACTCTGTTCCGTCGCAACTGCGAACGCTGGCATCATCGACCAGTCGCCTAAATGAGTGGACCGCCGGCCCTACCCCTATTACAGTGCCGACCCGTGAACCTCGATGCGCTCGCCTGCAGTAAGCAATGGGTGCAAGCGTGGAATGCCCGCGATGTGGAGGCGGTCCTCGAGCACTTCCACGAAGATGTGGTGTTCACCTCTCGGGTAGCCGCCACGGTTCTGCCGAAAACTAAAGGAATCGTTCACGGCAAACCCGCGTTACGCCGCTACTGGACCCAGGCTTTGCAGCGAATTCCCAACCTTCGGTTTGTCGTCGAGAGCGTCTACCAGGGAATCGACACCATCGTCATCANNCGAAGGGCACGGAATGAACCGCCCTGATTCTCCGGGAGTCTCCAGGATTTCCAGGGCGATTCAGCTACTTAGCCTCTAACGCCGGCCGTTCAGCCGGCGAGGCCCCGATATGATAATTAGGCCCCCTAACCCGAGGCTATCTCGACGTCAGAGCTGCGGGACTCACGCGCTCTCGTGATGCTAGGAGAAATGGGCACCGGTAAATCGACACTCCTTGAACGGCCTGACCGGTTAGTCGCGCACAGTCCTGCGGCACGGCACGTGTCATGGCGCGGCGACTGCGCATCGTCTACGGCCCGGCGCTGGGCACCGAATGCAGCTTGCTCCACGGGCCGCGCATCAGATGAAATCAGCCGAATCCGGTTGAATTCCAAGGAATCCGGGCGAATCACTCGCGCACGCGGCCCGGACGGCCCTCAGCGATCCGCTGCATAGCCATCTCAACACCGCGGCGGCTGAGCTCAACGTGGTGCCCGATCTTTGTCGCATTCCAGCCGTGAGCGTGGAGGTGCACGATCCACCGATCCCGCTCAGCCGCACCCATTGTCGCCTCCGCCGGCCGCGCATAACGCGCCTGCAGCTGCTTGGCGCCGCTGATCTCGTCAGCGCCACGTCGAGACATGTGCCCAGTGTGGAACGGCATTGCCGTTAGTAGCCGCAGCATGCAGCATCTTGGCGTCGTCAGCCTCGGTGATTGAACCGCGGCATCAAAGCGACGATCACGACGGTGTTGTTCAGCAGCCGCCACACCGGCTGATAATCACCGCGCGCCTGCCCCCATGACTCGCAAAGCCTAGGTGCCACTCAATACTTCTTTGCCTTAAAGAATCCTCATAAATATCTTATTTTTCTTATTTTTGATGTACTCTTCGTTTCGTGGATACGTGATGCCTGACCTAGCGAGGGGTGCAACGGTGACCGGTACAACCTCACAAAAGCTCACTGAACTGCGCACTCGCCTCGAAAAGGCTAGTGAACCTGGCGGCGAGGAGGCCGCCGCCAAACGCGACGCGAAGGGAATCCCCAGCGCCCGCTCCCGCATTCACGCCCTCCTCGATCCGGGCAGTTTTATGGAGATTGGTGCATTGGTCCGCACGCCCGGCGATCCCAACGCCCTCTACAGCGACGGCGTCGTGACCGGCTACGGGACTATCGACGGTCGGCCTGTGGGCGCCTTCTCCCACGACCAGACCGTCTTCGGTGGCAGCGTGGGCGAGATGTTCGGCCGCAAAGTTGCCAAGCTGATGGAGTGGTGCGCGCGGACGACCTGCCCGATCGTCGGCATCAACGATTCCGGTGGTGCCCGAATTCAGGACTTGGTCACGTCGTTGGCATGGTATGCCGAGCTGGGCTTCCGTCACGAAATGTTGTCCGGGCTAGTGCCGCAAATCTCATTGATTGTGGGCAAATGCGCTGGTGGAGCAGTATATTCGCCGATCCAGACTGACCTCGTGGTGGCGGTGCGCGACCAGGGTTACATGTTTGTCACTGGCCCCGATGTCATCAAGGACGTGACCGGCGAGCAAGTTACCTTCGATGAACTCGGCGGCGCTGACGCACAGGCTCGATACGGCAACATTCACCAGGTGGTGGAGTCCGAGGCGGCAGCGTTCCAGTATGTGCGCGACTTCCTGTCGTTTCTGCCGTCGAGTTGCTTCGACAGTCCGCCGATTGTGAATCCCGGACTGGAGCCAGAAGTTACGTCGCATGACTTAGAACTCGATGCCATCGTGCCGGACGCCGACAATACGGCGTACGACATGCACGAGATCCTGTTGCGAATCTTCGATGATGGCGATTTTCTTGAAGTCGGAACCCAAGCCGGACAGGCGATCATCATCGGCTATGCCCGCATCGACGGACGCCCTGTGGGAGTCGTGGCCAACCAGCCCATGCATATGTCAGGGGCGATCGACACCGAGGCCTCCGATAAGGCCGCACGATTCGTGAGGTTCTGCGACTCCCTCAATGTGCCCTTGGTGTTCGTCGTCGACACCCCAGGTTTCCTGCCCGGCGTGGAGCAGGAAAAGAACGGCATCATCAAGCGAGGCGGTAGGTTTCTGTATGCCGTCGGAGAAGCTGACGTGCCGAAAGTGACTGTCACCGTTCGCAAGTCTTACGGTGGCGCTCACGCCGTAATGGGATCCAAACAGCTTGCCACCGACCTGAATTATGCGTGGCCCACTGCGCGCATCGCGGTCATCGGTGCCGAGGGCGCCGCACGGAGGATTGTCAAGCGGTTCCCCGATCCGACCGCACCTGAGGTGCAGAAGATCAGAGCCGACTTCATCGAAGGGTACAACCGCGACATGGCCACCCCATGGATCGCCGCCGAACGCGGCTATATCGACGCAGTGATCCAGCCGCACGAGACACGGCTGCTGCTCCGAAAGTCGATGAAGCTGTTGCGGGACAAACAAAAGCATGATCGCGTTCTCCGTAAACACGGCAATCTACCGATCTAATTGGCCGTGGTAACTGCTGCGACGACCGGACTGGCGGTGTACTCCCGTCGACCGTCCACCCGCCATGTTGATCGACAACCGATAAGGAGAAAGCCCATGGAGCCCGAGACCATAACGATTACGTTCTTTACACAGCGACTCTCAGCAATCACCGCCACTGCACTGCAGGGCGGAAAAGTAGATCGCGACGATTTGTTGGCGGTGTTGGCCAGCAGTGACGACGAGCTTCTCGACGTGATTGCCGCGGCCGCGCGGGTGCGCCGCAAGTTTTTCGGTCAGAGGGTCAAGCTGAACTACCTGGTGAACATGAAATCGGGTATGTGCCCGGAGGATTGCAGTTACTGCTCGCAGCGGCGCGGATCAAGCGCCGAGATCCTCAAGTACTCGTGGATCGACACAGACGAGGCTACTCGGCAGGCGCAGTGTGCAATTGATGCCGGTGCCAAACGTGTCTGCCTGGTTGCAGCCGGCCGCGGGCCAGGGGATCGCGACATCGAACGGGTCGCAGACACGGTTTCCGCAATCAAGAAATCTGCCCCCGCAGTGGAAGTGTGCGTGTGCCTGGGACTGCTCAAAGATGGTCAAGCCGAAAGGTTGCGGGAGGCGGGCGCTGACGCCTACAACCACAATCTCAACACCAGCGCCGACAACTACGCGCGGATCTGCTCGACCCACTCCTTTGCGGACCGGACCGCCACCGTGGCGGACGCCAAGACTGCCGGTCTGTCGCCATGCTCGGGTGCCATCTTCGGAATGGGCGAATCCGACGACGACATCGTCGATGTCGCCTTGGCTTTGCGTGAGCTGGAACCCGACTCGGTGCCGGTCAATTTCCTGATCCCGTTTGAGGGAACGCCCTTGGGTGGGCGCTGGGAGCTGACGCCGCAACGTTGCCTACGCATCCTGGCTATGTTCCGGTTCGCCTTCCCCGATGTGGAAGTACGCATTGCCGGTGGACGCGAAATACACCTACGCAGCCTGCAACCGCTGGCACTACACCTCGCGAATTCGATGTTCCTCGGCGATTACCTCACCAGTGAAGGACAACCCGGCGAGGCCGACCGAGCGATGATCGCCGACGCCGGCTTCACGATCGACAGCTTCGATCAGCCGACCCAGGAAGCGAACCACCGCGACCTGGTCGTCACCCGCCACCGCGGCGCAGGCACCTCCACACCCGCCAACACCTAAACCGTCGACATTTCCTCAACGGGCTGCCAATTAGCGCGTTGGCATGAAAGCTAGTAGTTGAGGGTTTTTGGCAGCAGGCCGAATTTGTCGATGCAGTAATTCGATATGGCCGAGCCGATGATTAGCGCGGACTGATGCATCGTGATGCCAGCCGAAATGTTGTCGTTGTCGACTGCTCCTACCAGCGGATCGAAACCCACCGCGGAGATCCGGTCGCAGAGTCCCCGGCCGTACGCGGTTGCCGTCGCGGGACTGCTGGCAGGGACGCCCACCGATTGAATAGCAACCAGATACGCGGTGTCGTCGTCGTCAGCCTGGGCCAGCGGCGCAACACTCACGGCCAGCACACACCCGACCATGAGCAACGCCAGTTTCACACCACGCATCTTAGCGGCGGCCGCATCAACCAACAGAGATGTCGCCCTAAGAAACCTCGGCGCGCCTCTAGGCTATGTGGGGGTTGTCCATCCAAGCCAGCAAGCGTTCGACCTCGTTCTCTAGTTGGTATCCGATCAGTCCTTGTTGCTTGTCGTGCTCGTAGCCGAAGAACAGTTCGGCCATGTTCAACACGGTGTGGTCACCGTCGGCGCGTGAAGCCCACGTGAAGTGGCAGACGATCCGCCACCGCGACGTATCGAGGGTCAGGAGCCGTCGTTCGCCGATATCGGCAGTCGTACCCTTCCACCCGCGTTCCTCGGCTTCGCGCTGCAGACGTTCGCACGTCCATTCCTTGATTGCGGTCATGTTCGAACCATAGCCTCCGCATCCACCTCAACGCTTAGCAATTAGAAGCGCCTGGTCATGCCCGATAGCGCCAACAGCAGGCCAAATTCGACAGACTCCTGCGCCGTTGCGCGCCAAGTGGAAGGGGAGGGTTCTTACCGGCTCCTGCGGCGCGCCGCGGCAAGAATTTAGACTTTGCTGCCATTTTACATCGTGTGATGATCATCAATTCCCTGACTCTGAATAATGTTATTTACCAGCATGATTCGATCAGATCGGAAATTTTGGTCCGAGCATGAGATGCAAAATCAATTTGCTGGTAAACGCTTGATGGCGTAATATTGATGCCATCAGAGCCAGAGCCAGAGCCAGAGCCAGAGCCGGTGCCTGGCCTGCTGCTTTCTAGATTTCGTACAGAGGCGCCGGGTTGTAGTCGAGTTCAATGGGCCGCCACGCTGGCCGCCAATAGTCTTCACGAGCTTGGCGCTGGGCAGCCCATTCGTCAACGCCGCGTTGTCGTTCAAAGGCTTTCAAGTCCGCGTCGCGGATGGCTTCGTCGAGTCGTTGGCGCGCGAGCACGGGAGACAGCATCGGCACCTGATAAGTGCGTGCGGCACGGTGGGATGCATCATTCGCGTCGGGTGTAGTCGTCGCTACCCAGATGACCGTCTTGGTGATGTTTTTCGCGATGCTTGCGCCGTGGTCTTCGGCACATATGCGCAAGTCGTCGAATTCGGGTCCGCGGCCAAGGATGCCGATTCGGATGCCGCGCAGATAGCGCGCTTCTGGCGGCGGTGGTGGTTCAGTGTTTTTTTCGATCACTGCGCCGACTTCGGCAGCGAGGCCTGGTAGCCCTAATGCGTCGGCGAGCAAACACATTTCGCGGCGACGCACTGGCGCAAGGGTCATCCAGTCAGTGTGGGCATCCCCTCCGAACGCATGCAGCCACGCATCGTGGTGCAGTGAACGCAATTGCGTGCCGCTAAGGCGTGTGCGCCGGGCTTGGTTCGACAATGCCGTCGCCTCTTCGAAGGTCAGCCGGCCGTCTTCGACGCACTCGTCAAGCAAAGCCCGATAGCGGTCGATCTCAGTGGGGTCGCCGCTTCGCGGGGTCGACGATTGGGGAAAGGATTCCAGCAGGGCGGCTACAGACGCTCTGGTCATGGGCATCGGTCGGCAGCTGATCGCGCATGGCTGCGGTGCCGGACCCGATTCTGGGACGGGGATTAGGCCTGAGGTCAGGTGCAGCGGCTGCGGCGCGGTTCGCAGCATCCAGAGCAGAACTTCGCGGACGGCGCGCGCGTCACCCAGCGCCGTATGTTTGTTCTCGGCCCATTCGCCCGTGGCTGTCTTGTACAGCGAGATCAGGCTGTATGCCCGGCCATCGAGTCGACGTCGCGCGGCCTGGAGCGTGCACATGCCGGTCAACCGCGGAAGCGTGAGGCTATTCCGCCGCGCTGCCGAGGCGAGGAAGCCTTCCTCGAAGTCAAGGTTGTGTGCCACGACCACCGTGTCGGCCATAAACGCGAAGACCTCGGGAAGTACGTGATCGATCGTCGGAGCGCCGATGAGATCCTCATCGTCGATCTGGTGATGCATTCTCGCTTCTGGCGACGATCCCGGATTGTTGATCAAAGTGGCGAATTCATCGAGGATTACGCCGTCACCGCGGAACTTCACCAATCCGATCTCCACGATGCGATCCGCCAATGGATACAAACCCGTGGTTTCCAGGTCAACCGCCGTGAACACCTGCCCCACGGCGAGGTTGTCAGTGATAGCACGGGTCAGTAGCGATCGCTTGATAAAGCTGGGCATTGCGGTCGGACGTGCGGCAGCGTGCTGCGTCACCGGCCAAACTGAAGACGTCGCGGCTGGCGGCTGGACCGCACGGGGTTGGGGCTGCCTCGGCGGCTGGACCGCACGGGGATGGGCCTGCCTCGGCGGTTGGCTCTGCGTCGGCGCCGCCGCCGGGCCGGTGTGCTCATCGAATAGTGCTGGTGCAGCAGAGATCACCTTCGCGAGCGGTTCGGCGGCATCTGCGCGGGACATCTGAATCATCCAGTAGAGGCCGCTTGCCGAAGTGATGAGAAGCCGTCCGTACAGCATGATCGGCAGTATTCGGTTGTTCTTATAGCGGCGGTCGGGACCGCCCTTGACGTTGACGATCTGCCATGTGCTGTCGACTTGGAGGGCGTCTCGGGGAGGGGAGGAACTCTCGATGAAGCGTTGCTTTTGTTGAAAGATGCGCAGAGCTTGGTAATCGATGTCACTGTAACGCTTTCCCTCTCGGACCAGGAGCCGGTCCGGCAGCAGGTAGAGCGCCGAGTTGCCGGCAGTGATCGAGGGTACGGCGATATTCGTCGCCAATTGTTTGTTTTTGACCGATGTGCCTGCTGTCGCGCTGATGGTGTTGACCAGTGCGCTGGCCCCGGAGTTCGTCTTGAATGCGTGGGTTCCTACCACGTCACCGGACTGAATGATTCGCGAAACTCGTTGCGATTCGGTTATCCATCGCCACTGGGTGACCACCGAGTCGAACCACGAGTGGGCGCCGTCATTCACGTCGTAGAAGAGAACCACCGTGCGTCGTGCCTGGTCGTTGAGGTAGAGCCAGGTGCAGCCGGCACCGCCAAGGACCCAGATGACCAATCCGACGGGCATCGTCAGCAGGCCGAGCAGCAGAACCGCGATTGCCGTCGGCCACCACCACACAAAACGCGCGGACGCCACGTTCAGTTGGTCGACCAAATCGCCTCGGCCGGTCGGCTCCAAGGTAGCGGCGGTTGCACCGGTGACGTCCTGCATGACGACGTCGCTAGGGCGAAAAGCAGGAAGTGGGGTCCGGAGTTGTTGTTGGTGTCGAGGCGATGACGATGTGTGCTGTTCGTTCAGCGATGCCCGGTAATAGACCCCGTTGCGGCCCATGTGGACGTAGTTGCCCCGCGGACCTGTGCCAACACGAAAGCCCGGAACCCCGGCACTCACGCCGATCCCAGACTTGCTCAGGTTAAATCGAAAAGGCCCTGCTTTGACGCTCTTTCGGATATAGAAGCCCACCGTGCTACCTCAGTTCGGAAGGCCAAGAGGCCTGGGTAAGGTTTTCGACATCTGCGTGGCCCTAACCAGATAGGGCCTTCCAATGCGCGCCAGCGATGAAACCTTCATGATTTCCTCGGTCTGCCGCCACCCCAGAATGGGTTGCCCAGACGTGAAGTTGCATGGACACCACTGGGCAACCCCCCCGTGGTGGGAACATGCACCGGTCGCGTGTTCTGCGTGACTGTGGCTTCCGTCCCGACAAATCGCGGTTACGTTGCCATCCCCGCTGTTTGGACTCGGAACACAATCACCGCTTTTGGCCCGGTATTGGCCCGTTGGGCAGTCGTCGTAGGGTGGCTCGGCTATCCAACTGGCCGACGTAACGGGGAGGACTATGCCGGCAACTGTAGTAGCCACACCACCGGCGACGGCTGACACTCTAACGAGAGAGTTGAACACGCTGGACCCCCACAAATAACTTCATGTCGGCGCTTGCAAGAACGACCACGAAGCCTGTGATGATTCGCATCGGTGAATCTTCTGTCCAATGACTCGACCCACGCAATAGATGATCGACGTCCGCTGAACGCAATGTGCACCGCAATCGCGGATTATTTGAAAATAACTGTTTGCAACACAGAAATTTGCGCCAGCGTCAAGTTTCGGCGCAAAGGTAGCCATAACGAGCGATGGCCGCGATACTCATGCCGGTCGCCGCCACCGTGACTGTGGGCGCAGCAACGACGAGGAGAGTCCGCTGACATGGATGACGACTTCGTGGTTGCCGAACTTGACCTGCTCGCGAAACTCGGGCCGCGCTTCCCTGGCTCCGACGCGCACGAACGACTCGTCGCCCACGTCGCCGGGCAGTGGGCTGAGCTCGGGATGGACGTGCGTGAAGATGTCCTGGGCTTCGAGCGGTGGGACCCGCCCGGCGACCCGGATGGTCTGCGCCTGACGGTCGACGGGCAGCCGGTGGAGATCTCCTCGGCATTCCCGTATTCAGGCACGACCGGTCCCGACGGCGTCCGCGGACGGCTACGTCACCTGCGCGGGCCGCTGCCGCGGTGGTCGCGTGCGCGGGGCGCTATCGCTGTCGTCGAGATCCGCAACCGGGAGCTGCCGGCGAGCGCAGTGGTGGGCAGCTGGGACCCTGACGACCCGTGGGGCAGGGCCTCGAATCCGATGCTGCCTGCGACGCTCGTCGGGCTCGGACTGAAACGAGCTGCACGGGCGGGGGTCAAGGGCGTAGTCCTCGCCTTGCGCGGTGTCAGCGCCGCCAACGCCCGCGGCCAGTATGCCCCGTTCACCCTGTCCTACCGCGGTATTCCGGCGGTGTCCGTCGCCGGCGCCGCCGCCGACGCAGTGCTCCACGCCGCACAGCGGGGCGCACCGGCCGAACTGGTCCTCGACGCCACGCTTACCAAGGACGCCTCCATGCGGACAGTGTGGGCGGCCGTCGAAGGTACCCGGCGGCCGGAGGAAACCGTGCTGGTGGTCAGCCACAGCGACGGCACCAACGTCGTCGAGGAGAACGGACACATCGGCCTGCTCGAACTCGCTCGCGACGTGGTGGCCCAACCGACCGAGCGGACCATCGTGTTCGTGTTTACCGCCGGTCACCTGCGCATCCCCGCAGTCACCACAGGGCACGGCCAGGCCACCAGCCGCTGGTTGGCCGACCATCCGGACTGGTGGGCCGGTGGCCCGGGTGACCGGCGGGCGGTATCGGGCCTGGTCATCGAGCACCTCGGTGCGCTCGAATACCGCGACGACCCCGTCACGGGCGACTACGGTCCCACCGGCCAAGCCGAACCGGAACTCCTGTACGCCTCCACCCGTGAGCTGCGAATGCTCACCGACATCGAATGGCGCGGCATCGAACCAGGACCCACTCGGGTATCGATGCCCAATGAACTCATCCAGTTGGGCGAGGGACAACCGCTCTACCTCGAGCGGATCCCCAACATTTCTCTCGTCACCGTCCCGCAATACCTGCTCAGCACCGAACCCGGCGACTACGTGGATGTAAACCTGCTCCAACGGCAGGTAGACAGCTTCGCGCGGCTGCTGCGCCGCCTCGACACCCTGCCCTCCGCAAGCGTCGGCAGCATCGCCCCGCACACCACCCTCCGCAAGATCAGGGCGGGCGGCAAACTCCTCACCCACCTTTTGAAGAGGTGACCGTCGCCCCGCACGCTGCCGCCAAGCCGGGCGAAAAAACCCATCAACGGCTTTCCGCTGTGTGCTTCCGTACAAATCGCGCGACGCAGCAGCCGCATAGGCAGGATCTCGCCGCGCCAATTCCTTCGCGGCCGGATACCGAATAGGCAGGATGAACGGGGCGCCACATATTGGGCAAACTGTCAGCCCGGATCTGGTCGTTCTAGGCGCCCCCCGGGGTGACTCGAACACCCGACCTAGGGATTATCGAACTTGGGCTCCGATGAGTTCCGGAAAAATGCTCGTCTATGCAGGTAGGCAATGGTTTTGGCGTCTCAGCGACCCAGCTTCGCACCGGGTCAGTCCGGGCGATTCTTAGTCATTAGCGACGAATAAACGGCAACGCGATCCCGGGATCTGAACCGCAGGGGTGAGCCTCGTCTGCGGCTATCCCCAGGTCCTGTCGTCTGGGTTCCAGCTCATATTCGTGAGGTCATCGGTGACCGCCGGTTCGGCGAAGGCGATGACCTCGGCGAGTAGATCAGCGAACTGTTCGGGTAGTTCGTTGCGGTTTTGCCGGCTGCGCCATGTCGCCCATCGGGACTGCGCCAGTTCGGGATAGCCGTCAAGCACGTCGGTGAGTGATATCAACGCCGCGCGTCGATGCTGAGCCACTTCGCGGACCGCCGTCTGAAGGTCCGTACCGGCCAGGGCGTGAGCGCGGGAGAGAACCCAAATGTCGCCGAAATCCCGCCAGCGCGTATTCGCAACACCACGCTGTATGGCGGTCACGATCTTTTCTGCGTGCACCATGTGAAGCGGATAGCCGTTGACGGTGATCGGATCGCCTCCAAGCAACCGAGGTACGGAGACAAGTGTCGGGCTGGGGACGATGGGGTCGCCGATGCTCACGTCGACGTGGAACTTGTGCCTCGATGTGGCGACCCGAGCATCCGAGCTGACGCGGACGCCTGAATATTCGTCCTCCTCGCGGATGACCTCGGACCTCGCCGTGCCGCCGGCGAACTCAATTCCGTCGTCCACGGGCAGGCGCACATCGAGGATGGACTTGATCAGGGCAAGAATTGGCGCCTCGGCGTTACCGATGTCCTGCGCGGCGAGGTCCACGTCACGAGTGGGACGACGGCTGCCGAACGCGGCCAGAAGGACTCCGCCCTTCAGGACCAGCTTGTCGCTCGCAGAACTATGACTGAGCCGTGCAAGGAATCCTTCGAGGACGTAGAGCTGGATTAGCTCCTGGGTGTTCCTTCTGCTGTCCTTTGCGCGTCGCTGGAGGTCGATGTATGCCCGCCCGCCGGCTGTCTTGCGGGAGATTGGGCTCATAGCAGGATCGTTAGTGCCTGTTGGAGCGCGCGCTGCGCGCGGGGGAACGACCGTGCCGTCCGCAGCAGTTCGGAAGGCTGCCCACCTTGGCGCAACCATCTCTTGAGAGCTTCATTCCCAAGTTCGATGCCTTCAAGATGCTGCAGTCGATATGCATCGATGATGCTGCGCGTTGCGGAGTAGATGCCGATTTGCTTACCCGCGTCGATGGGCAGTATGTCGCGTCCGATGGTGAAGGTGTCCGGGTCAAAGCGATGCCATCTGACGGGTGTGCTCAGGCGCGGTGCCCAGGTTCCCCGGGGGATGGCGATGTCGAGCATGTCGGGGATGTCGTCGATGAGGTCGTGGCGCGCAAGTGCCGACCGCAGCGCAATGGTGGCCTGCGGCGAAGAAGAGCTGATCTCGGCGAGGTCTTCGTCCCCGTACCAGTCGCTCTTGCGGTAGAGACCGCGTGAGATCTGGACGATTCGCCCTTGGTTGCGCAGGTTGTAAAACTGGCGCCTATTCATGTGTTCTAGCGCCTCGGAAAAACGAAAGGTGTCTGCCATGGTGCTCAAGAGGTCGAGGTCGGCATCACTCATCGTGAACACCTCCATCCGTACCAAATCCTATACATAACTAACATCACTGTATAGGATATGGTACGGCTCGTCTACGAAGATTACACACGGCGCAGCCAGGCGACCTCGGCTTGATTCGACAATGTCGTGACTTCCGCTGATATACCTGTTCTGATCTGGTCTTTCTAGGCGCCCCCGGGGTGACTCGAACACCCGACCTAGGGATTTGTGATTTTGGGTGCCGACGGGTTCCGAAAATGCGCTTGTTTGTGCTGGTAGATGACGGTTTTTGCTTCTGACTGATTCGGCCTCGGACTGGCTGAATCCGGTCGATTCTTGGTCATTACCGCCGAATAAACGGCAACGAGATCGAGGCTGAATCGGCGGTGTCAGTCGCTTCGGACTCGCTACCGCCACGTCCCGTCGTCAGGGCTCCAACTCATGTCGGTGAGATCGTCAGTGATCGCGGGTTCAGCGAAGGCGATGACTTCGGCGAGAAGGTCGGCGAACTGTTCGGGGAGTTCATCGCGGCCTTGTCGGTTGCGCCACCCCGCCCAGCGAGACTGAGCGAGTTGGGGATAGCCGTCGAGCACGTCGGCGAGCGGTATCAGCTCGGCTTGTCGGTGTTGCGCAACTTCCCGGATCGCCAGCTGAAGATCCGCACCGTCCTGGGCGTGGGCGCGGGACAGGACCCAGATGTCACCGAAATCGCGCCAGCGCGTATTGGCGACACCGCGCTGGATGGCGGTCACGACCTTTTCGGCGTGCACCATGTGCAGTGGGTAGCCGTTGAGGGTGATGGGCTCGCCTCCGAGCAGCCGGGGCACGGATACCAGCGTGGGGCTAGGGACAATGGGGTCGCCGACGCTTACGTCAACGTGGAACTTGTGTCGCGAGGTCGCGACCTGCGCATCCGCGCTGACGCGGACGCCGGAATATTCGTCATCCTCACGGATGATCTCCGAACGCAGGGCATCGGCATTGAACTCGATTCCGTCGTCCTCGGGCAGGCGCACCTCGACCACGGATTTGATGAGGGCAACAATCTCGGCCTCTGAGTTGCCGAGGTCTTGTCCGGCGAGGTCGATGTCGCGAGTGGGTCGACGGCTCCCGAATGCCGCCAGCAGTACTCCGCCTTTGAGAACGAATTTCCCGCTGGACGGGCTGTGGCTGAGCCGGGCAAGGAACCCTTCGAGGATGTAGAGCTGAAGCAGCTCCTGGGTGTTCCTTCTGCTCTCTTTAGCGCGCCGCTGGAGGTCGATGTATGCGCGGCCGCCGGCCGTCTCGCGCGAGATTGGGCTCACAGCAGGATGCTCAGCGCCTGTTGGAGAGAGCGCTGCGCGCGCGGGAAAGCGCGCGCCATGCGCAGCAGTTCGGAGGGTTGGCCGCCTTGCCGCAACCACCGCTTGAGGGCATCGTTTGCCAGGTCGATCCCTTCGAGATGATGCAGTCGGTAGGCATCGATGATGCTGCGCGGTGCGGAGTAAATCCCGATCTCCGTGCCCGCGTCGGTCGGCAAGGTGTCGCGTCCGATGGTGAAAGTGGCCGGGTCGAAGCGATGCCACCTGATTGGAGTGTTCAGCCGTGGCGCCCAGGTTCCTCGGGGAATGGCGATGTCCAGCTGTTCGGGGATGTCGTCGATGAGATCGTGACGTGCGAGTGCTGATCGGAGGGCGATGGTGGCCTGAGGTGACGCGGAGCTGATCTCGGCGAGGTCTTCATCGCCGTACCACGTGTTCTTGCGGTAGAGGCCGCGCGCGATCTGGATGATGCGGCCTTCGTTGCGAAGGTTGTAGAACTGACGCCTGTTCATGTGCTCTAGAGCATCGGAGAATCGGAATGTGTCTGGCATGGTGCTCAAGCTGTCGATGCCGGCTGCATCGCTCATGGTTACCACCCGCCGTCCGTACCAAATCCTATACACAACTATGATTACTGTATAGGATTTGGTACGGATCGTCCACGAGGCCGCCTGTAAGTACCTACCGACATCGAGGACCCTGAGACGCGCGGCGTGGGACATGAAATGAGAAAGCTCGACCAGCCGCTATGAGGCAGGAGAGTGGCCGACCAAGCCGTGTCTCGCTTCTTTGGAAACGAGACAAGCGACTACGTTTCAGCTTCCTTGCTGGTGACACCCCGCCAACCGTGGTCTGTGTACGCGCACCTGGACGCGGACGACCACGCCGGACGCGAATAGAAGCTGAACCGGATTACGGGCCGGACGTGGTGCAGTTCCGGGGATGAGCGGTATCTACCACGCCATCATGTCTACGAGTTCGAAGTCGGTGTCGAACGGGACGTGCATCCGGGAATCTGTCGCGGGCGTGCCATCAGGCAGCTCAGACTTTCGATACCACACGCTGACTCCTGGGGCCTTGCCCTCGTTGAGATGCTTGACCTTCAGGATCTTCATGCCGTAGTTGTAGCCGTTCTCGCGGGCGCCGATCCATTGGCCGACGTGGGTGTCGTTCAACTCGCGGGCCTTGACGTGGACAACCCTTACGGCTGCTTGGGTTTCGGGGCCACTGGAGAGGACCTCGACAATGTGCATTTCTGATTGTTCATCTGGGTTGTGTGCCACCAGAACCTCCATCGGGGAGATGTTGTGCCGCTGTGGGGGTTAGCCCATTCGTCGGGCGGCTTCCTCTGCACTCATCGGCTGAAAATTCATGTCGACGTAGGCTCGGTACTCGCGGACAAGGTCGCGGTCGTGTTCGGTCTTGTACTCGACTGCCTTGGCGTTGTTGAGCGGGCGGACAGAAGGGTTGTCCTTCTTGATGGCACGCTTCGACCTGACGCGCCGCTTGCCCTTCGGATCGACTGTGGCGGACTCTTCCTGCACGACCTGGGTGGCGAACCGGTTGTAGAACTGGACCGGCTCCATCAGTGTCCGCCAGAACACCCACTCACGCGGAACCAGAAGTAACTGCTTTCCTGCGCAGTGGGGAAGAGTGAAACTCTGCGGCTTCCATTCGGAGCCGTCCACCCACACATCGCTCTGCCTAGTGGTTGCGCCCGCGCGTAGGGCGGGATACATGTCCATCATTTCTTGCGTAAATTCCGCGAGAACGTTGAAGATGATGCGAGTCGTCATGTCTGAAATACGGTCGTCGCCGACGTGTCCCAGGAATACGCGGGTATCTTCAAGACGCTCCAGCACCGCGTTTTGGCAAGCGGGGTTGGCCCGCAATTCGTCCCAGAAGTTATCGGACAGTTCGTTACCGAATCCCTTGCCGTGCGCGCCACCCTGAGACATGCCCATGCGCGTCTCGTTCGGCTCGTGCATGTGCCGTAGTAGTTCGCGGCCTCGGGCATGGTCTGCCGCATCGTTACTACGTGCTGCCGTCACTACTTCGGTGAACAGGGTGCGCAGCTGACCGTATGCCGCTCGACCTCTCGGGGAATGGTCGTTACGGATGGCACTGGGATCGAGGAAGACGAGATTGTCACGGTCGACATGCACATCCAAGAACGGCACCTCCCCGCTAATGCCGTAATGCTCAGTTACTGTCGTCATGTCGGTGGTACCGCCTTTCCTCCACCGATTATGCCATCGTCGAATGACACGCGTGTAATACATTTCTTGGCCTCCGGGACCAATTCGAGGAATCCCGGCCGAAATAGCTACCTCACTGGCACCCTTGGCCTCATAGGTAACTTTGGTTCCCGATGTTCTGTCCATTTTGAGAGCAAATTCTGTCCAAATTGACAGAAATTCAGCCTCCGGGCGGCCCGGAATTTCTGAGCCCGGGCGTCCTCGTTGCTACAGAAGGCCAGTAGCTACAAGTTGGTATACGAGACGCGATCGAACATGTCCCACTGCGTCTCCGTAGTAGGACGTGTGTGGAGCGGGCGACGGGAATCAAACCCGCGTAGTCAGTTTGGAAGACTAGGCGCGCTTGCTGCCCCAAGCCGGCGGAACCGTATCCCTGGGTTAGCAGAGGGCATCACCGCACTGTGATGCTCATGGCGCCTTCGGCACGAAGCTCATCGTCGCGGCAGTCCTGCGTGGATGCCGTCTCGTAGGCACTTTCCCGGTGGCCGCCAGTGTGGTGAACGTGGCGGTGGGCGCCGTCAGGCCCTAGGCCGCTGCGCGGTCGGCCCACACCGAGCCTTGACCGCACCCACCCCCAGGCACAAACCGGCCCATATCAACAAAGGCCCCTTGTGGGCACAACAAACAAGCAAAGAGGTAGAGCAACCATGGTCGAACGAACAGCCACTTGGGTGTTCAGTGATGTCAGCGGGCGGAATGTGACCCCGTCGCGGACGAAGATCACTTCGGTCCCGGATACGGATCCGTGGGTGGCAGCTACACACGATCGAATACAGCGTCCGTCGGCGCTGGACGGCACGGATGGCGGGTCGACCGCAATGTGGAATCCGGCCTTCGCGGATCTCGATCGACGCCGATGCGCTCAAACTCCTTTCCCTCAAGCGCTCACAGCCATGCACCCCACCGACCAACCGTCCATTCCTGTCCGTCCCCAACAACCCCCCGCCCACTCCCAATTCTTATCAAAACCACTGCACCACTGCATATTACAGATCAACACCTATAGATGCGCTCTGGCACATTTGCACAAGGGGTGCGAGACTGGTTGTGGCGCAGTAAGCGTCGATGCTTCCGGTTTTTGAGTGGGCTTCCTGATGCTGACAATTTCGAAGCTGAAGCGGTCGTCGGTGAGCTACTACATCGACACCGCCGACGCGGCTGGGCGCGCCAGTTCTGACCTAAAAAGAGCCAACGGTGGCCTGGGGGAGTACTACTCCGAATATGAGACGCGCACCCCAGTGTGGTTGTGCGCGGGCGACACACATGCCGCGGCACGATTGGCGGGTTTGACCGATGTGCAGCGCGCGGGTGGGGAAGCCGATTCGGCGGTCGTGGCGCGGTGGCTTGACGACGGTGTCGCGCCAAACGGTGCGCGCGGCCGCGCCCTTGGTGCCCGCGGCGTACACGGCTTCGATTTGACCTTCGCCGCGCCCAAGAGCGTGTCATTGTTGCGCGCGTTGCGCGCCGACGATGTGGTCCAAAAGGCCATCGCTGCGGCGCATTCGACCGCCCTTTCGGAGGCGATGGACTACCTGGCCGCGCATGCCGGCTACACCCGCGTACACAACAGCGTGACGGGGGAGAAGGACCTGTTGAAGTTGCCGGGATTGGTCGCGGTGGCTTATCAACATGAGACGTCGCGATGCGGAGATCCGCATCTGCATACCCATGTCATCGTGCCGAATCGCCAAGCCCGGAACGATGGGGTGCTGGTCTCCATCGACGGAACGTCGCTGTATCACGAGGCGCGCGCGGCGGGGGTCATCTATCAAGCCACCTTGCGTCGCGAACTACACCAATCGCTGGCGATGGAGTGGGCGGTCGATCCGGGAACAGGGATGGCCGAGGCCGCCGGCGTCGATCGCGACACCATCACTGCGTGGTCGCGGCGCTCGTCGCAACTACGGGAGTGGGCGGCACACAACCTCGCTTCGGTGGACGGCCCGTTGAGCGCGGCGCAGCTCGCGGCGGCACAGAAAGCCACCCGTCCCGCAAAACCCGAAGAGCTTGCGTGGAGCGAATTGCAGCGGCAGTGGCGCGAGGACGTGCGGGGTCTCGTTCTGGACCGCGCCGCGTTTGTGGAAGCGCGGGCGGCGCGGCGCGCCGCGCCGCGGACTGCGTTCGACGGCGCGAGTTTGGCTGCGGCTGCGGAGAAAATCGACAAGGCGGTGTTCACCCGCGCGGACCTCGTCGAGATCGTCGGCGCGCAACTTCCCGTCGATGGGGACCAGTCGCCGCGCGCCGCGGTGGAAGCCGCCGTCGACGAGATTGGGATGCGGTTGACCGCGCCGCGCGCCGCCCACGAGCGCGAAGGCCATGAGCGCTTCACCCTGGCGCGGATCTTGGCCGAAGAAGGCGCGGTACTCCGTCTGGTCGACGCGACAAACGATCGCGCAATGGTCTGGGTGCGTGACGACGACACCGCCGGACTATCGCCGGATCAGACGGCCGCCGTGCAGAACATCGGCCAGTCGCCCTGGCTCGTACAACCTCTATCTGCGCCGGCGGGAGCGGGCAAAACCACCTCCTTACGCGCGCTCGCCAGCGCGGCACGCCACCGGTTCGGTGCTCGCGTACTGGTCCTCGCGCCGACCGGTCAGGCTGTCGACGTCGCGATGCGCGAAGGCGCCGGAGACGACGGCCTGACAGTAGCCAAAGCGCTGCAGTCGCTGCGCGACAACACCTTGAAGCTTGACCAGTCGACCCTCGTAGTAATCGATGAAGCTGGCATGGTCGGCACCGACGATCTGCGCAAGCTCCTGACTGCCACCACGAGGGCTGGCGCGAAGACGGTACTTGTTGGTGACGCCAGCCAGTTGGCACCGGTCAAGGCCCGCGGCGGCATGTTCGCCCAACTCTGCACCGATCTACCGTGGACGCAACATCTCTCCGAGGTGTGGCGCATGACAGACCCGGAAGAACGCACCGCGTCCCTCGAGCTCCGTGACGGCGAACCACCCGCACGCCGTCACGCCGTCGACTGGTATCGCCGCCACGATCGGTTGCATTGCGGCGACGCGATCACCATGGCCGCCGACGCGCTCGCCGCTTACGCGGCCGACAGCGAGCTCGGCCGCGACGCCTTAATGGTGTGCGACACGACCGAAATGGCAGATGCTCTCAACCGCCGCCTCCACAACAATCGAATCGACCGGAACGCCCCCTCTGTTTCAGGCGCCCAGGGCCAGCGACTCAGCGTTGGAGACCTGATTGTCAGCCGCCGCAACGACCCCACCATCGCCTTCCACCACTCAACGCCCAACGGTGAGTCTCTACCCTCGGTGCGCAACGGGAACCGTTGGCGGGTCGTCGCCGTCGATGTCAAGACGAATCGTGTTGCGGCCGAACGCCTTGACGACAAAGCCCGCGTCGTCTTCGACGGTGACTACATCCGGGATCACCTCAGCCTCGGTTACGCCGTCACTGCGCATTCCGCCCAAGGGGCCACCGCCGACGCTTGCCACGCCGTCCTCAACGGCAGCACCAGCCACAATCTGCTCTACGTTGCAATGACTCGCGGCCGGCATGCCAACATCGCCTACATTTACGAACGCAGCACCGAAGCAAGCGAATTCGGGCACGAACAACCCGTCGGAACACACGTCGCGCAGCGCGGTGACAGCCGCGAAGCTGCCACTCTCATCCACGGCATCCTCGCCCGTGACGAACCGGCCATTACCGCGCACGACTACGCCGCGCGCACGGTCGACGAGGCACTACCCGACCGCGTCTGCGACCTGCTCGCCATGCGCGCCAACGTCACCCAATACCGACAAGACGCCTACCAAGCCTGGAAAACCCAGCGGCAAGAAATCGACCTCCACAGGGAAGAAGCCCAACAGAGGCACATCGACAGGAGCCAACACCGCAGCACCGACTACGGACTCGAAATCTGATCCGAATGATCGGCAGCACGCCCAACCGAGTTCGACATCGGGTGGCGGGCGCATCTAGTTCACAGAGTCAAGAGCAGTGGTGAGCAAATCTGAATGCCAAGCGTGTCGATACTGCAAAAAAATGAAGTGCGATGCTAGCGTTCTAACCATCGACTGAAGGAAGGGGTGATCCTGTGGACGCGGGTCGCCGATGGGCCATTGAGACGTTTGGTGAATACGGTGTGCACATCCGAGGGCGGGTTGCTCAGCTCGTCCGTGAGCAGCACACAGCGATGGTGGATTCGCAGGACGTTTCCGGCCACCGCAGTCATGCGGTGTATGGCCTGTTCTGGCGTGGGATCTTGGAACAGTTCGAGGCGTTGGACAACTTGCCTCACGCCACGTTGATCCGGCCGGGGAAGGCTTCCTACAAAATTGTGGTCATCAACGGGGTGGCATTGTTCCCATGGCGTTGGGGTCGAACCCGGGTCGACGAGCTGGCATCGGCCACCTTTGCGACCTCGGACGCTCGTGTAGCGATGTTCGACCTGGACGATGTTCCACTACAGGGCAAGTTAGACGTTGGTATGCCCGACCCCGATCTCACCGACGTGGAGAAGGAGCTGGCCGAAACGGTCGAGGCAGCGATTAACGTTGACTCGGTGACTACCAATAAGGTGGTCGTCGTGGCGATCTCGAGCTCGCCGATGGGCCTCCATGCAGTCAGTTGGGGTGAGGCACGGCTGGCGGAAGGTGGCCACTTGGAATGGGCCTTTTCCGAGGACTTGGCAGATGTCGCTGCCCCCGGCCCGGTCGGTGCAGTCGACAGCCGCAAGACATTCACCACGGGCGAGTTGCCGAAAAAGGAGCTGCGTCACCGGTCAGAGCCAGATCAGGATTCTGGTATTCCGGCATCAGACGATGACTGATGAGGGCCAAGGCGAACTGCAGCTCTTCGGTGAGCGCGGATCAAGCCTTGACGAAGTTGCTCGTGCCTTCGATTCGGCACGGCTGACGCAAGCACGAGTGCTCGCGGAGCTTACTAAGGGTGAGCTCGCAGAACGACTTGGTGTGTCCCCGGCCGCAGTTGGCCAGTATGAGACTGGTGCGACGAAACCACGTCACGATCTCCTGCCTGAGTTATCAAAGGTTCTGCGGGTTCCCGTTGAGTTCTTCGCGGCGGGTAGGCCCATCGGCAGGCTCGATGCGGCGAACGCGCATTTTCGGAGCCTTCGCTCGACGCGGGCTAAGGATCGCGCGAAAGCGGCCACACATGCTGAGCAGTTGTGGGAATTGACATATGCGCTTGAAAAGCGAGTTCGCCTGCCCGACGTTGACCTGCCAACTTTTCCAGAAGGCACGTCCCCAACCCATGCCGCTCAGATGTTGCGGAAAGCTTGGGGGGTAGCACGTGGACCGCTACCGCATCTCGTCGCGCTAATGGAATCTCGTGGGATTGTTGTGAGCTTGATCGCGATGACAAACGAATCGGTGAGACGTGTCAGTGCGTACTCCACCGACGCCCTTGGGCGGCCGCTCGTGATCGTAACTCCCGAAAAGGCATTCTCCGTATATACATATCGGTTCACGTGCGCGCATGAACTAGGCCATCTGGCCTTGCATTCAAGCCCTCTCCCTGGAGATCGCCAGCAAGAGCGGGAAGCCGATGAATTCGCTGCGGAACTCCTTACGCCACAGGCAGAAATCGGTCCGCTTCTACCGCGAACCATGCGTATGGCGGCTCTTGAGAAATTGAGTGTCGAATGGGGAGTGTCGGTCAAGTCGCTGATTCGAAGGATGGGGGCGCTTGGCGTCGTTTCGGACGTATCGGTGCGGCGTGCCTATCAGCGGCTAAATGCAGCTGCCGAGCTGCGTCGACACGAGCCAATCTCTGTTTACAAAGGTGAAGTTCCCTCGCTGCTCCGCGATGCACTCACTCTTGCGGAACGCTACGGACTCACCCGACGTGACATTGCCATTGAACTCGGTTGGACGTCAAACCATCTGGACGAAATGCTCGGTGATGACGACAAACGCCCTGTCCTACGGATTGTGCGTTGATAACGTCGTCCGCGGCTACGGCCTAAGTGAGGGCTGCGTGTCGGATTGCCAGCCACCCAATAGAACTGCGTCGGGAGACGCCGAGTCTTGGCATTACATTGAAACCTGCCGAACCAAGTTTTGATGGCTATAGAGTGCCCAGCATGCTCATTGGAGGAGCGACTATCACGAACGTAATAGCGTGGTGCACAATATGTTTCGAATATTGGCGCTACAATATTTCCAATACGGGTTGTGGGAATTCTGCACCGAGAACTAGTTGCCGTGTGCTGATAATCGATTCAGTCAGGAGACGTTGACATGCGTATACGGCGAGTAGACATAGAGAATTTTCGCGGCATCAAGAAGCTCACGTGGATCATCCCAAAGGACCAGGCTTTCGTCTGCCTTGTCGGTCCGGGCGACAGCACCAAAACCACGATCTTGGAGGCGATGTATCTCGCTTTATGCGAGCGCTACTCATTGTCACTGTCCGACGCAGATTTCTACGATGCGAATGCCGAGGAGCCCATCTCGATTCGTGTGACGGTTGACGATCTGTCGAGAGACATCATGAAGCATGGGATCCTCGGAATGGAGCTCAGCGGGATAAAGGACGACGGCGAGCTTTCCCATGACCCGGCTGATGGCGATGCGACATGCGTCGTCATCCAGTTGAAGATTGATGCGGACCTTGAACCAATCTGGACCGTCTATCGCGAGGGTGGCAGCGAGCCGTTCGCTCAGGTGGGGGTTGGCGCGCGAAAGCAGCTCGGTGCCTTCAAAGTCGATGAGCGGATTGACGGCCATCTGCGATGGACCCGTACGTCAGCCCTTGGGCGGATGACGGAAAGCGTTCACGGCACAGCCGGAACACTCGCTGCCGCAACGCGGGCGTCTCGTGACGCGGTCGCGGGGGCAATCTCTGCCGATCTACAAGCTCTCACTGCCAAGGTTCAAACTCACCTGAACACCCTTGGGGGCGGCAACTTTTCAGCCCTTAGACCCGGTCTTGACACTTCGTTGTCTTCGTCAGCCGGCGTCTTGGCGTTGTATGAAGAGCGCGTTCCACTAACGAGCTTTGGCCTAGGGACTCGTCGCCTCGCCGGTATCGCAACACAGCAGTTAGCGTTTGCGCACAAGACGATCCTGATGATCGACGAAGTCGAGTACGGACTTGAGCCGCATCGCCTGGTTTATTTACTTCACCACCTTCGCAAATCGGGTGAAGTGGCACAGGTCTTCGTCACGACGCACTCACCCGTTGCCGTAGAGCAGTTGTCGGTGTCCGATCTGTGTGTTGTCCGTTCTGATGCCGATGGCACTATTGCAACTTATGATTTCACCGCGAGACCTAATCGCGCTCAGGCGGTCTTGCGATCGAATCCATCGGCTTTTTTGTCACGCAGGGTTATTTTCGGCGAAGGTAAGACCGAGTACGGACTGCTGCTCGGACTCGTCGATCTTTGGAATCAGGATCGCTTGCTGGCTTCTAAGGCTCCCGCTGCAAGCTTTGGCGTCACGGTCGCCGATGGAGGTGGGGGATCAAATGCGCCCCGACGAGCCAGACTTATGAATGGGGCCGGGTACGAAGCTATCGTGCTCATGGACAACGATGATCGTTCAGTCGATAGCGAAGTAGCGAAGGCCGAGCGAGAGGGCGTTACGTTCCGGCGATGGGACACCGGGCACGATACGGAACGCGAACTGGTCGAGGCACTCACTGCAGCCCAGCTGAAAGAGATCCTTGCGATCGGCGTGGCAAACCGAGTCAACGAGCAGACCATCCTTCAAGACCTCGGAAATCAAGATGACACCGACGCAGATCTTCGATCTCTCGATGTCGATGACTGGATCGAAAACCATGGATTCACGTTGTCGTCCGCCCGCGCGTTAATCGCCTCGGCGGCAAAGGAATACTCATGGTTCAAGAATCCGTATCAAGGTCGGCGACTTGCCGAATGGATCGTCGAGAATCACGATGCGCTTGCCGGATCGACCCTAATTGCCCGCATCGATCAGCTCTACGGTGACATCTACGGAGCCGAGTCGAAACCGCCGCCAGAGCAGGAACCGTAGCCCATGGACGCGACCCTTCGCGCCGAGGCTGAACTGCTTTTGCAGCAACTACCGTTCTCCGTGGAGATGCCAGCGGGGACGGGTAAGACTCAACTCGTGGCGGCGATGGCGGGGGTCGCTGCTGAGAGGGGCGATGTTTCGCTCATTCTCACACATACCAACTCTGGGGTCGCGGCGCTACGGAAACGTTTGAAGACCTTTGGCATTCCGCAGAAGATGGTTCATGTCGACACGATAGCCAGCTGGGCGTTCGAGCTCGTACGGCACTACCCTGATCTGGCCGGTATCCAGATCGCGGCGATCCCAGACTGGAACGACACACCTGAATATGTCGCGGGCGCAGTCGATGTCGCTCGGTCGCGTGCCATCAATCGCATGCATTCGGCCAGCTTTGAGTATCTGTTCGTTGATGAGTACCAAGACTGCAATCTCAGCCAACACGCGCTTATGCTCGAAATAGCTTCCGCCATACCAAAGGCCGCGGTTTTCGGTGATCGACTGCAAGGGATTTTCGACTTTAGGAACCAAACGCTTGTCGACTGGGACGAGCACGTCTTTCCGAACTATCCGCTACTTGATCGCGAACACACCGCCTGGCGATGGACGGGACATAATCCCGAACTCGGACAGTGGCTTCTCGGTCTGCGTTCGCAGCTCCTGCCGGGCGCCACTATCGATCTGTCGCGAGTTTCGATCCCGGGGCTCCTGTGGCAGGGCGCGAGCCATGAGGCAATTTCTACCGCCGCCTTCGCTGTCCGAACCCTTGATGAATCGGTAGTCATCCTGAACCAATGGCGAAACGACAACGCCACAACGGCAGGTCGGCTGGGCGGTATGTACACCGTTATGGAAGACCTCAACGGCCGATTCATGCACGAGAGTCTCGCCCAACTCGAATCGTCGGAGCCGAACGAATATGCCATCTGGCTCGCAAAGTTCGCGAAGGAATGCTTCTCAGGATATGGCGAGATCAACCAACCAGTCTTACGTCGTCTACAGCGTGGCGAAACCTTCGATGGGTTGAATCGACCGGGACTTGAAGCCACACTTGCCGTGCTTCAAACGCTTATTGCAAACCCTTCGCTAGAAAACCTCGTGGTGGCGATGAAAGCAATCGAATCAGCTAGAGAGGCAAGGCTCTACTGCACTGAAGCCTGGCGAGACACCCTAGCTGCGATCGAGGCCGTGGTTCTTAGCCCCGGTGAGACCATGTGTGACACGCTTGCCATGATTCGGGATCGGCTCCGCTACACAGGTCGTAGGAGGCACCCGCGAGTGGTATCGCGGACGCTTCTCGTGAAGGGTCTTGAGTACGACCACGCCATCATCTGCGACGCGGACAACATCGGCAGTGTCAGAAACTTCTACGTAGCAATCACGCGTCCTCGCAAAACACTGACGATCATGAGTCGATCACCGGTCATCCGACTTAGGTAACTTCTTGATCCAACAGGCCCGCGGCACCCTGTGACGGCGCTCCGCTTCCCGTGTATTTCGGACCTCGACAGCGCGGGGGAGTCGACGAAGTCGGGGCAAACTCGGCTTTCCTGACAACGCCGCGAGCCGTGATTAGTCCAGAAGCCTGGCTCTAGATGTGCGGTTGAGCTTTGGAAAGAACTGGTCGGAAGCGATAGGAACGGCCAAACTGAATGCGCTCGACAGCGCCAGCGATGCTGCGAGCGAGGGCCGATCAAGTGCCCGCCCAAAATCACCGCAGATAGTGCCTCTGCGCCGACTTAAAGTTGAATTACCCGACTTGGGGCGGACCAGAAGGAAGTGACCGCCATGGATGAGCACCCTGACGACAAATGGCTTACCCGCCAAGACCTCGCAGATCGGTATGGGTTGCCGGTGAAGACGCCCGCCGAGTGGGCCTCGAAGGGAACTGGCCCAAGGTATGCCAAGTTCGGTCGGCACGTCCGATACCTGCTCAGCGACGTAATTGACTGGGAAAGAAAGCAATTCGCCGAAGGCAAACGCGATACGGCCTAAGTATGATGGGTCGATGATCGCGGTTTCAGAGCTCCAACAAGCGACGCAACGCTCGCGAGGCCAGAGGTAACCTGTGGCAGGCCGTCCCTCGCTGCGCATCGGCCAGCACGGCAAGATCACCCGCAAGTACCTCGGCGGCGGGATTTGGCTGGCGCAGTGCCGATTTCGCGACACCGATGGCGTCACACGCAGAGTCCAGCGACTCGGCCCGCCAGACGAACACGACAAGTACGGCAAGCTCGCCGCGGACGCATTGATCGAGACTCTCGCCGACCGTCGGCCGCCATCCGGTGCGGGCTCGATCACCCTCGAAACCTTGGTCATGAGTCTGGTGGGCCAACACATCGAACGGCTGACTGAAGACGGCCGTTCACCCCGAACCCTCGACACCTACCGCTACACCGCCACCAAGCTGTCCAAGTTCATGGCCGGCGTGAAAGTAGGGGAGGCGTCGGCGGCAAGACTGGACGCAGCGCTCCGGTCGATGCGCACCGCCCACGGCGCGACTATGGCTCGCCAAGCCAGGACCCTGCTGCGCGGAGCGCTCCAGCTCGCCGTTCTGAACAATGTCCTCGGCGCGAACCCGGTGCGCGATGTCCAGTCGATCAAATCCAAGGAACAACCAAAGGGCGCCCAGGCGCTGACTGCTGACCAACTGCGGGATCTCCTCGCCAAGCTCCGGACCTCCGAGAAGTGCCGCCAACGCGATCTGACCGACCCCATCACCCTTTTGATCGCTACCGGCCTGCGTCGCTCCGAACTGCTGGCGCTGCGGTGGAGCGACTTCGATGCCGACGCCGAGACCATTTCAATCTGCGGCAAGGTCATCCGGGAGAAGGCTAAAGGCCTTATCCGCGTCGACGAGACCAAGACCGCGGCAGGCCGACGGGTGATCCCGCTACCCGCGTTCGCCATCGCCACGCTCACCGAGCGTCGGAACCTGCCGTACCTCGGCCAGCAGACGGTCATCTTCCCGTCCACCAGCGGGACGCTTCGCGACCCTGACAACTTCGCGGGGCAATGGCGTAGGACCCGCGACGAGCTGGGGGTCCCGGACATCAGCTCGCACAGCTTCCGCAAGACGGTGGCAACGCTCATCGACGACGCCGGCTTGTCGGCGCGCATCGGTGCCGACCATCTAGGGCACGCGAAAGTGTCGATGACGCAGGACCGCTACATGACCCGCGGTCGGGTCCACAGTCAGGTGGCAGAAGTGCTCGACAACGCCGTCAACGGCAACTCAGGTCCGCTATAAACGACGAATAAACGACGACTGACGTTAATCAGTACGGCTAGATACCACCTCTGATCAGCGCCCCCGGCACGACTCGAACGTGCGACCTAGGGATTAGAAGGCCCTTGCTCTATCCACCTGAGCTACGGAGGCAATGCGCAGGTCAGTCTATCCAACGTGATCCGTCCGATAGGAAACGCTGACGCGACCCGCGCGAAACTTCTTCCCCCAGCGTCAATATCGGTTATCGTGGTGTCCCTCGACACACGTACAACACCGGCCGGTAATCGGCCGTTAACCGCAACGATGCGGGTGCTGACGTCGGGGAGTGGGGGCATTTGCTATGAGCATGACCATGAATGTCACTTCGCTGCGCTCAAAAGCCAGCGCCGAAGCCCTCCGCCTGGCAACGGACGCCAAAGACAGGTACCGCGCCGGCGCACTGTTGCTGCGCGGTTCGCCGTTTGCTGTGGGCTGGTTTGCCGGCTGGCTGACCACCGAATTTCCCCCGCAGGTCCTCACAGGGCACGCGTTGTCCCGGGTATCGCCACGAGTCGGCACGGCGTGGGCCGCGCAGCGGGCGGACCGAATCCTCACGGCCGCCCTCGAGGAGTCCTTCGGGCCCGACTATCGCGACCAGGCATGCCACCCGACCTGCGATGAAGCCGAGTGCGCGCCTCGCAACGGTCTGTTGCACATGCCCGGGCCACACCGCCGGTACGCGGCGCAGACTTCCGACATCTCCTACGGTCCCGGTGGCACCGAACACCTGCTCGACGTTTGGCGGCGCCACGATCTGGCACCCGGCCGTCGCGCGCCAGTGCTCATCCAGGTTCCCGGAGGCGCGTGGGCCCTCAACGGCAAACGCCCGCAGGCATACACGCTGATGAGCCGGATGGTGGAACTCGGCTGGATCTGCGTCTCGATCAACTACAGCAAGAGCCCGCGCAGCAAGTTCCCGGCGCACATCATCGACGTGAAGAGGGCGATCGCGTGGGTGCGCGAGAACATCGCCGACTACGGCGGCGACCCCGATTTCATCGCAATCACCGGCGGNNATGATGCTGCCGTTCCTCGAGCAATTTGTGATGAAGGCCCGCTACGCCGACGCCCCCGAGCAATTCAAGGCGGCGTCGCCGATTTCGTACGTGCACAGCGAGGCTCCGCCGTTCTTCGTGTTGCACGGCGAGAAAGATGAACTGGTTCCCTGCCGTCAGGCCCGGGCGTTCTGCGCGGCGCTACGGGAAGCCGGAGCCGCGACGGTGTCGCACGCCGAACTCGAAAATGCCCACCACGCTTTCGACATCACCCCGACAGTCCGCTCGGGACTGGCCGCCGACGCCGTCGCCGACTTCCTGGGCGTCGTCTACGGGCGGCGCGCGAGCTCGCGAATGGGTTCGTTGCCGCGCTCGGCGACGTCGGCCAGCTGACACCACGAAGCTTTGCGGGCCCCAGGCGGTCGCTGTGCCTGAATCGTGCCTTTCACCAGCGCGTCATCCCGACTAGCGTTGGGTTGGCAGTTCTGAACACAGGAGGCTTGATCGGCGGTGACAGGGTTGACGCGTGAGTCCGTCGAGGCCGCTGGACGGTCCGACCAACTCGGACCGGTTGACTATCTGCTGCATCGGGGCGAAGCAAATCCCCGGACCCGGTCGGGGATCATGGCGGTGGAACTCCTGGATTCCACGCCGGACTGGGAGCGGTTCAGGACCCGGTTCGAAAACGCCTCCCGACGGGTGCTGCGGCTACGCCAGAAGGTTGTCGTGCCGACCTTGCCGACGGCCTCGCCGCGTTGGGTGGTCGACCCCGATTTCAACCTGGATTTCCATGTGCGCCGGATGCGGGTACCCGAACCAGGAACGCTGCGTGAAGTATTCGATCTTGCCGAGCTGATCCTCCAGTCACCGTTGGACATCTCGCGACCGCTATGGACCGCCACGCTGGTCGAGGGACTGGCCGACGGCAAGGCAGCAACCCTGCTGCATGTCAGCCATGCGGTCACCGACGGTGTCGGCAGTGTGGAGATGTTCGCCGAAATCTATGACCTCGAACGCGACCCACCGGAAAGGGCGACGCCCCCGCAACCGATTCCGCAGGACCTGTCGCCCAACGATTTGATGCGCGAGGGCATCAACCACCTGCCGATGGCAATCGTCAACAGCGTTTTGGGCGCGGTGTCCGGGGCGGTATCGGCGGCCGGTCGGGCGGTGCTGGACCCCGCGTCCACCGCATCGGGCATCCTGAGCTACACCCTGTCGGGCATGCGGGTTCTGAACCGGGCCGCCGAACCGTCACCGCTCCTGCGCCGCCGCAGCCTGGCCACCCGCTCCGAAGCAATCGACATCCCGCTCTCGGACCTGCACAAGGCCGCAAAGGCCGGGGGAGGGTCGATCAACGACGCCTATCTCGCCGGCCTGTGCGGCGCATTGCGGCGTTACCACCAGGCGCTCGGTGTGCCGATCAGCACGCTACCGATGGCGGTCCCGGTAAGCCTGCGGGTCTCAGATGACGCGGCCGGCGGCAATCAGTTCACCGGCGTCAACCTGGCGGCCCCGGTGGGCACCGTCGACCCGGTAGCCCGGATCAAGAAGATCCGCGCTCAGATGACGCAGCGCCGCGACGAACCGGCGATGAACATCATCGGTTCCTTTGCGCCGGTGCTCAGCGTTTTGCCGACGGCCATCCTGGAGGGGATCACCGGGTCGGTGATCGGCTCCGACGTGCAGGCCAGCAACGTCCCGGTGTACCCCGGAGACACCTACATCGCCGGTGCAAAGGTATTGCGCCAGTACGGTATCGGTCCGCTACCCGGCGTCGCGATGATGGTGGTCCTGATTTCCCGGGGTGGCTGGTGCACCATCACCGTGCGGTACGACAGGGCGTCGGTGCGAAATGAGGCATTGTTCGCGCAATGCCTGGTGGAGGGTTTCGACGAGATCCTGGCGCTGGCCGGTGACCCGCCGCCGCACGCAGCCCCTTCGTCGTTTGCCGCCGGGGCGGATGGTTCGGCGACGCGATCGGTATCGGGTTCATGAGCGCCTCTCGCGAGCAGCAGCCGCCGCCGGATCTGCGATTGCCTGGCTCGGTCGCCGAGATCCGCGCTAGTGTTGCCGGACCTAAGATCGGCGCGTTTTTCGACCTGGATGGGACGTTGGTCGCGGGCTTCACTGCCGTCATCCTCACCCAGGAGCGGCTACGTCGCCGCGACATGGGGGTCGGGGAACTGCTCAGCATGGTGCAAGCCGGGCTGAACCACACGCTCGGGCGAATCGAGTTCGAAGACCTCATCGGTAAGGCGGCGTCGGCGCTGCGCGGGCGCATGCTGAGCGATCTGGACGAGATCGGCGAGCGGCTGTTCATCCAGCGAATCGAGTCCCGGATCTATCCGGAAATGCGCGAGCTGGTGCGGGCCCACGTGGCTCGGGGCCACACCGTGGTGCTCAGCTCGTCGGCGCTGACCATCCAGGTGGATCCGGTCGCACGTTTTCTGGGGATCACCAACCTGCTCACCAATAAATTCGAGACCAACGAAGACGGGTTGCTCACCGGCGACGTGGAGAGGCCGATCTTGTGGGGGCCGGGCAAAGCCGCTGCGGTGCAACGGTTTGCGGCCACGCGCAACATCGATCTCAAGGATAGCTACTTCTACGCCGACGGCGACGAGGACGTCGCCTTGATGTACCTGGTCGGCAATCCACGCCCGACCAACCCCGAAGGCAAGATGGCCACCGTCGCCAAGCGGCGCGGCTGGCCGATTTTGGAATTCGACAGCCGCGGCGGCGTGGGCCTGCGCCGCCAGATACGGACACTTGCCGGCTTCGGTTCGATGTTGCCGGTCGGGGCCGGCGCGTTCGGGATAGGTTTGTTGACCGGCAGCAGGCGGCGCGGCGCGAACTTCTTTACTTCCAACTTCTCNNGTGTTTATCTACAACCACCGCAACCAGGTTGACCCGATAATCAGCGGTGCCCTGGTGCGCGACAACTGGGTTGCCGTCGCCAAGAAGGAGCTACAAAAAGACCCGATCATGGGCACTCTCGGCAAGTTGCTGGACGGGGTGTTCATCGACCGGGACGATCCGGTCGCCGCGGTGGAGACGCTGCACACGGTCGAAGACCGGGCGAGGAACGGACTCTCGATTCTGATGGCACCGGAAGGCACCCGGCTCGATACCACCGGAGTCGGGCCGTTCAAAAAGGGGCCGTTCCGCATCGCGATGGCGGCCGGGATCCCGATCGTCCCGATCGTGATCCGCAATGCGGAGATCGTCGCCGCTAGAAACTCCACCACGATCAATCCGGGCACGGTTGACGTCGCGGTGTTTCCGCCGATTTCGGTCCACGACTGGACCCTCGACAACCTGCCCGACCGCATCGCCGCAGTGCGTCAGCTCTATCTGGACGCCCTGGCCGACTGGCCCGATGAGATTCCGGCCGAGCGGCCCAAGGCGGCGGCGAAGAAGACCGCGAAAAAGGCTGCACCCAAGGCGGCGGTGAAGACGACCGCGAAAAAGGCTGCGCCCAAGGCTGCTCCGAAAAAGGCTGCGAAAAAAGCCGCCGCGAAGAAGCCGGCTAAAGGAGCGTCATGAGTGAACTAGCTCCAGACACCGCCGCAATCCTCACCGCGCACGACTCGCTGGTGCTGGCGTCCATGGAGACTCCGGTGGAAATGCAGCTCGTGATGGATTGGCTGGGCCAGCAGCGGGCCCGCAACCCCGAGGTGAAGTTCGACCTATCAAAACTTCCCGGACTGCCCGCCGGCCTCGATTCCGGCGTGGCCCCGACAGAACTGACCGCGCTGGTTGAGCAACTCCAATCCGGCTCCGAATCCGGCGAAGACCGTTCGGTGGTGCCGGTGCGCGTGTTCTGGCTGCCGGCTCCCGATCGCGGCAGAGTCGCCAAACTGGCCGGGCTGTTCCCGGGCCGGGATCCCTACCACCCCAACCTACGTCAGCAGCGCCACATCCTGCGCAACGATCCCACTCGCGCGCGCATCGTGGCAGGCGAGGCGGCCAAGGTGTCCGAGTTGCGCCAGCAGTGGCGCGATACCACCGTTGGGGGGGACGAGCACGATTTCGCCCAGTTCGTTACTCGCCGAGCGATTTTGGCGATAGAACGCGCCGAGTACCGAATCCTCGGGCCGCACTACAAGTCCCCGCGGCTGATGAAGCCGGAGATCCTGGCGTCCAACCGGTTTCGCGCCGGCCTGAAAAAGATCCCGGGCGCCACCGTCGAAGACGCCGGGAAGATGCTCGACGAGCTCGCGACCGGGTGGAGCCGGGCCTCCGTCGACCTCGTCTCCGTCCTGGGCAGAATGCTGAGCCGCGGGTTCGATCCGGAGATCGACTACGAGGAGTATCAAGTCGCGGCGATGCGCTCGCGGCTGGAAGCTCATCCGGCGGTCCTTTTGTTCTCGCATCGTTCTTACATCGACGGCGCGGTGGTGCCGGTGGCGATGCAAGAGAATCGGCTACCGCCGGTGCATGTGTTCGCCGGCATCAACCTGTCATTCGGGTTGATGGGGCCGCTGCTGCGCCGCTCCGGCGTTATCTTCATCCGCCGCAACATCGGTGGTGACTCGACCTACAAATACGTGCTGCGCGAATTCGTCGGCTACATCGTCGAGAAGCGGTTTAACCTGAGCTGGTCCATCGAGGGCACTCGCTCGCGTACCGGAAAGATGCTGCCACCCAAACTCGGTCTGCTGGCCTATGTGGCCGACGCTTACCTGGACGGCCGCAGCGAAGACATCCTGCTGCAGCCGGTGTCGATCAGTTTCGACCAGCTGCACGAGACCGCTGAATACGCCGCCTACGCCCAGGGTGGCGAGAAGACACCCGAGGGCATCGGCTGGCTGTACAACTTCATCAAGGCCCAAGGCGAGCGCAGCTACGGCAAGATTTACGTCCGTTTTCCCGAAGCGGTCTCGATGCGCGAATACCTCGGTAAAGCCCACGGTCCGCTGGCCGAGGACGAGGACGCTAAACGGCTTGCGCTGCAAAAGATGTCATTCCAGGTTGCCTGGCGGATTCTGCGGGCGACGCCGGTGACCGCGACGGGTTTGGCGTCGGCGTTACTGCTCACCACCCGCGGCGCGGCGCTCACTCTGGGGCAGCTGCACCACACCATGCAGGGCTCACTCGATTACCTCGAGCGTAAGCAAACCCCGGTTTCAACCAGTGCGCTGCGGTTGCGCACGCGCGACGGTGTGCGTGCGGCGGTGGATGCGTTATCCAACGGGCACCCGATCACGCGCGTCGACGGCGGCCGGGAGCCGGTGTGGCGCATCGAATCCAAGAATGAGCACGCCGCGGCCTTCTACCGGAACTCGGTCATCCACGCGTTCTTGGAGACCTCGATTGTCGAACTCGCGCTGGCGCATGTCCGGCACGCCGACGGCGACCGGGTGGCTGCTTTCTGGGACCAGGCGATGCGGTTGCGCGATCTGCTGAAATTCGATTTTTACTTTGCCGATTCCGCGGCGTTTCGGGACAACATCGCCGAAGAGCTGGAATGGCACCACGATTGGGAAGCCCACGTCGTCGCCGGGGGCGACGAGATTGACGCGATGTTGTTGGGGAAGCACCCGCTGATGGCCGATTCGATGCTGCGGGTGTTCTTCGAAGCGTATGAGATCGTCGCCGACGTGTTGCGAGACGCCCCGGCCGATATCGGACAGCAGGAACTGACCGATTTGGCGCTAGGTGTCGGCCGCCAATACGTGGCGCAGGCCCGGGTTCGCACCAGCGAACCGGTCTCGACGTTGTTGTTCGCCACGGCGTATCAGGTCGTGGTGGACCAGGGCTTGGTGGAACCCGCGGCAGACCTCACCGAACGGCGAGTCGAGTTCCGCCGGGAATTGCGCAACATTCTGCGGGATTTCGACTACGTCGAGCAGATCGCCCGCAACCAGTTCGTCGCGCGCGAGTCCGCAGCGCGCCAGGCCCGGCCTGCGCACGAAGCCGGGTAGTGCGGGTCCGCCGGGAACCCGGCCATACCCTGTGTAAATGACGGTTACCCTGCCCGAGCGCCGCGCCCTGGTGTGGCCGCTGCTCATCGGCGTGGCGGTGCTCGCCGGTTGCACGGCGGCCGGAATCGGGGTGTTGTCGCTGGCAGACGCGCTGACCGCTACCGGTTTGCCCGATCCCGGCCCGGCGACCACGCTCGGCCTGCCGTTCGTCCGGGCGGCGGGTGAGATCGCTGCGGTGCTGGCCGTCGGGTCGTTTCTTTTCGCGGCTTTTCTGGTGCCGCCGCAAAGCAGCGGAGTGCTGGACGTCGGCGGCTACCGTGCGCTTCGGCTGGGGACGGTGGCGTCCGGGGCGTGGGCGGTGTGTGCCGCGTTACTGATCCCGCTGACCATTTCCGACGTGTCCGGTCACCCATTGTCCGATCACTTGAACCCGGTGCAGCTCTGGTCGGTGGCCGGCCTGGTCAACACCGCCTCCGCGTGGCGCTGGACCGCGGTATTGGCTGCGCTGGTGACGCTGGCAAGTCTGACCGTGCTGCGCTGGTCGTGGACACCGCTGCTGTTAGTTGGATCGCTGGTGACCCTCGTCCCGCTCGGGTTGACTGGTCACTCGTCGGCCGGCGGCTCGCACGACCTGGCCACCAACAGCCTGCTGATCCACCTGGTGGCCGCCAGCCTGTGGGCCGGTGGTCTGCTGGCGCTGCTGGCCCACGCCTTGCGCCGCGCTGACCACACCGACTTGGCGGCACGGCGCTTCTCCACGATCGCGTTGTGCTGCTGGGTGGCGATGGGGATCAGCGGTGTGGTGAATGCCTTGGTGCGGGTGCTGCCGGCCGACTTGCTGACCACGCCTTACGGGCGGCTGGTGGTGGTCAAATTCGTCGCGCTGTGCGTGCTGGGCGTCATTGGCTGGCGGCAGCGTCGCAGTGGAGTTGCTGCGCTGCAAACGCATTCGGGAAAGCCGGGTGCACACCGGGTGCTGATCCGGCTGGCGCTGATCGAGGCCGCGGTTTTCGGGCTCACTTTCGGCGTTGCCGTCGGGCTGGGCCGCACGCCGCCGCCACCGCCGCCCATCTTGCGGCCCTCGATCCCCGAGGCCGAAATCGGCTATGGCTTCGACGGACCGCCAACCCTGGTCCGCATTCTGTTCGACTGGCGTTTCGATCTGATCTTCGGCACGGCCGCAATCGTCATCGCGGGGCTGTATGTGGCGGGTGTGCTGCGCCTGCGCCGCCGCGGCGACCACTGGCCGCCGGGCCGCATCGTTGCGTGGCTGCTGGGCTGCGGGGGGCTGCTGTTCGTGACGTCTTCCGGAGTGGGTCGCTACATGCCCGCCATGTTCAGCATGCACATGGCCGCCCATATGGGGCTCTCGATGCTGGTCCCGATCCTGCTGGTGCTCGGCGCTCCGGTGAGCCTGGCGTTACGGGCGTTGCCCGCCGCCGGCCGTGACGATCCGCCGGGTATGCGGGAATGGCTGCTGGCCGCACTGCACAGCCGGGTGTCTCGGTTTCTCACCAACCCGGTGGTGGCGACCGTGCTGTTCGTCGCGGGGTTCTATGGGCTGTATTTCGGCGGCATTTTCGATTCCGCGGTGGGCAGTCACGCAGGCCATTTGGCGATGAATCTGCACTTTCTGCTCAGCGGCTACCTGTTCTACTGGGTCGTGATCGGCGTAGACCCGACACCGCGGCCGATCCCGCCGCTGGCCAAGGTAGCCGTGATCTTCGCGTCGCTGCCGCTGCATGCCTTCTTCGGGGTGCTGCTGATGGGCACCAAAGAGGTGATCGGCGCCGGCTACTACCGGTCGCTGGGATTGAGCTGGCACACCGATCTGCTGGGTGATCAGCGGTTGGGTGGCGGAATCGCCTGGGCTGCAGGGGAACTGCCCCTGGTGATCGTGATGCTGGCCCTGCTTGTGCAGTGGGCGCGCAGTGATGACCGGATCGCGCGGCGGCTGGACCGCGCCGCTGAACTGGACGATGATGCCGAGCTGGTCGCCTACAACGCGATGCTGGCGGAGCTTTCGCACCGCGAACCGCCGGAGCGCTCGCCGCAACCAGCGGACTGATCCACAGTCGCAGTTTCATCCACAGCCTCGCCCGAGCGGACCCGTTTCGCCCGGGTTCTGTGTCGGTGGCGGCGAGCTCAATGGGCCTCACACGCATTCGCCTCAGAAAAGGATCAGTCAATGTTCGAAACCCCGCTCACCGTCATCGGCTACATCGTCAATGACCCTCAGCGCCGCAAGGTCGGCGATCAGGAGCTCATCAAGTTCCGGTTGGCCAGCAATTCGCGTCGTCGTACCCCTGAGGGCGAATGGGAGCCCGGAAACTCGCTGTTCATCACAGTCAACTGCTGGGGAAAGTTGGTCACCGGGGTGGGAGCTGCCCTGAGTAAAGGTTCGCCGGTCATCGCGTTCGGTCATGTGTACACGAGCGAGTACGACGACCGGGACGGCAATCGGCGTTCCTCCACCGAAATGCGGGCGATCTCAGTTGGCCCGGACCTGTCGCGCGCGATCGTGCGAATACTGACACCCGTGCCGCAGCCTGCCCCAAGCGCAATTCAGGACACCGAAGCGAGCCCCGCCGCCGCTGCGGGCGGGCCGGAGGATGCCTCCGACGCCACCGAAGCCGTCAGCGAGCTGCCGGTGTCGGCTTAGCCCTGGCTTAGCCCACCCCGGGCGGTGCCTAGGATGGTCCGCGGAACAGTTCTGGAGACCAGAAGGGCAAAACTGCAGCATGGCTGAGTTCATCTACACGATGAAGAAGGTCCGCAAGGCGCACGGCGACAAGGTGGTCCTGGACGACGTCACGTTGAGCTTCTATCCAGGCGCCAAGATCGGTGTCGTTGGGCCTAATGGCGCCGGCAAGTCGAGCGTCTTGCGGATCATGGCCGGACTGGACAAGCCGAACAACGGCGACGCCTTCCTGGCCAACGACGCTACCGTCGGCATCCTGCAGCAGGAGCCGCTGCTGAACGAGGAGAAGACCGTTCGCGGCAACGTGGAAGAGGGCCTGGGCGAGATCAAGGTCAAGCTCGACCGCTTCAACGAGGTCGCCGAATTGATGGCCACCGACTACTCCGATGAACTGATGGAAGAAATGGGCCAACTGCAAGAGGCCCTGGACCACGCCGATGCGTGGGACCTCGACTCGCAGTTGGAGCAGGCCATGGACGCGCTGCGGTGCCCGCCGCCCGACGAGCCGGTAACGAATCTGTCGGGCGGCGAGCGCCGCCGCGTCGCGTTGTGCAAGCTGCTGCTGTCCAAACCAGACCTGCTGCTGCTCGACGAGCCGACCAACCATTTGGACGCCGAAAGCGTGCAGTGGCTCGAAGCGCACCTCGCCAGCTACGCCGGCGCGATATTGGCGGTCACCCACGATCGGTACTTCCTGGACAACGTCGCCGAATGGATCCTGGAACTCGACCGCGGCCGCGCCTATCCGTACGAAGGCAATTACTCGACCTACCTGGAGAAAAAGGCCGAGCGGCTCTCCGTGCAAGGGCGCAAGGACGTCAAGCTGCAGAAGCGATTGACCGAGGAGCTGGCCTGGGTCCGGTCCGGGGCGAAGGCGCGGCAGGCTAAAAGCAAAGCGCGACTGCAGCGCTACGAGGAGATGGCCACCGAGGCAGAGAAGACGCGCAAGCTCGATTTCGAGGAGATTCAGATCCCGGTTGGTCCACGGCTGGGCAACGTGGTGGTCGAGGTCGAACACCTGGACAAGGGCTACGACGGACGCGCTCTGATCAAGGATCTGTCCTTCACCCTGCCCCGCAACGGCATTGTCGGTGTCATCGGCCCCAACGGGGTCGGTAAGACCACGCTGTTCAAAACAATCGTCGGACTTGAGCAGCCGGACAGCGGAACCGTCAAGGTCGGAGAGACCGTCAAGCTGAGCTACGTCGACCAGAACCGCGCCGGCATCGATCCGAAGAAGAACGTTTGGCAGGTCGTCTCGGACGGGCTGGACTACATCCAGGTCGGCCAGACCGAGGTGCCGTCTCGCGCCTACGTGTCGGCGTTCGGGTTCAAGGGGCCCGACCAGCAGAAACCGGCCGGCGTGTTGTCCGGCGGTGAGCGCAACAGGCTGAACCTCGCGCTCACCCTCAAGCAGGGCGGCAACCTGATCCTGCTGGACGAGCCGACCAACGACCTGGATGTCGAGACCTTGGGCTCGCTGGAGAATGCCCTGGAGAACTTCCCGGGCTGCGCGGTCGTGATATCGCACGACCGCTGGTTCCTCGACCGGACCTGCACGCACATCCTGTCGTGGGAAGGCGACGTCGACGAGGCCAAGTGGTTCTGGTTCGAGGGCAACTTCGGTGCGTACGAGGAGAACAAGGTTGAACGGCTTGGCGCCGACGCCGCCAGACCGCACCGGGTGACCCACCGGAAGCTGACACGCGACTAGTCTCAGGTCTGCCCCGCGACGATGCGGCCGGAACGAACGCCGCGGAGTCGGGGGAGTGAGCATCGTGGCAGCGTCGTGAGTTGGGAGCCGTCGGCATGACGATCGATTCCGGAGCAATGCAGGAAACGAAGCCGTGGACCTCGTTCGCCAAGGCGGCCGACATTCCGGACTGGATCTCGCAGGCCTATATCGAGAGCTATCGCGGTCCGCACGGCGGCGAACCGGAAGCTCCCGAAGTCCCAGCAGCCAGCCCTAGCGTCGACGCGGCCGTACCCGCCGCCCTGGTGACGCCGGCCATGCTCAGCGAGCAATATCGGCTTGGCCAGTGCCGCGCGCCCGGCGAAAGCTGTGTCTGCGTTTACTCGGCTGGCGATCCCGGCGAAATCGGACCCTCGCTGCAGGTCGTCACCGATCACGGCGGCATGCTGATGGACTCCATTACGGTGCTGCTGCACCGCCTCGGCGTCAGCTACACCGCCATCATGGCCCCGGTGTTCGAGGTCCACCGCAGCCCGACCGGGGATCTGCTCAGCGTGGGACCAAAAGCGGCCGGCGCGTCGGCGCACGAGGGCGAGTCTTGGATCTACGTCCAGCTGGTGCCCTCCGTCGACGGCAAAGCCATCGCCGAGGTCGAACGGTTGCTGCCCAAGGTGTTGATCGATGTTCAGGAGGTCGCCAGGGACGCGGCCACGCTGATCGTCACTATGAACGACCTGGCCGCAGATATCGAGACCAACGCAAAAGGCCGGTATTCCGCACCTGACCGCGAGGACGTCGCCGCGCTGCTGCGCTGGTTGAGTGACGGGAATCTCCTGCTACTCGGCTACCAGCGTTGCCGGGTGCAAGAGAGTCAGGTCATCGGCGACGGGTCAGAGGGTCTGGGGGTGCTGCACAGCCGCACGGGTTCTCGTCCCAGGCTGACCGACGATGACAAACTGCTGGTGTTGGCCCAGTCCGTGGTTGGCAGCTACCTGCGGTACGGCGCCTACCCGTATGCCATCGCGGTTCGGGAATATGACGGCGATGGCAGGGCCGGCGACAGCGGGGTGGTCGAGCACCGCTTCGTAGGGCTCTTCACGGTTGCCGCCATGAACGCGGACGTCCTGGAGATCCCGTCGATCTCGCGCAGGGTGCGCGAGGCGCTCGCGATGGCCGATAGCGACCCCATCCACCCGGGCCAGCTTCTGCTCGACGTCATCCAGACCGTCCCGCGCTCTGAGCTTTTCACGCTGAGCGCCGAACGGCTTTTCGAGATGGCCAAAGCCGTGCTGGACCTGGGTTCGGAACGGCGCGCGCTGTTGTTCTTGCGCGCCGATCGGCTGCAGTACTTCGTCTCCTGCCTGGTGTACGTCCCGCGCGATCGCTACACCACGCCGGTGCGCTTGCGGATCGAGGACATCCTGGTCCGCGAGCTTGGCGGTACGCGACTGGAGTTCACCGCTCGGGTCAGTGAATCGCCCTGGGCGTTAATGCATTTCATGGTCCGGCTGCCTACACAGGAGCACGCCGCCACCGCCCCGGTCGACGTGTCGGAAGCCAACCGGGTCCGCATTCAGACGTTGTTGAGCGAGGCCACCCGAACCTGGGCCGACCGGCTAGTCGGCGCCGCGGCGTCACCGGCCGATGCCGAGCATTACGCGACGGCTTTCTCCGAGGCCTACAAATCGGCCGTCAGCCCCGACGAGGCCGTCGGCCAGATCGCCATCATCAATGAGCTGAGCGATGATTCGGTCAAGTTGGTGTTCTCTGACCGCGGCGCGGAGGAGGGCGCTCAGCTNNGCTCGAGGAGCGGCCGTTCACCGTTACCCGGCCGGACGGATTGCCGGTCTGGATTTACCAGTTCAAGATCGCGCCGCATCCGACCTTCCAGCTGGCGTCGACGCCAGCGGAACGGGACGCCAGTGCGGAGCGATTCGCCGACGCGGTCACCGCCATCTGGGACGGCCGCATCGAGGTCGACCGGTTCAACGAGCTGGTGATGCGCGCCAGGCTGACCTGGCAGCAGGTCGTGCTGTTGCGCGCCTACGCGAAGTACCTGCGGCAGGTGAACTTCCCCTACAGCCAGTCCTACATCGAGTCGGTGCTCAACGAATACCCGGCTACGGCACGGTCGTTGGTGACGTTGTTCGAGGCGCTCTTCGATCCTTCATCTGGTTCATCGGTAAGCGGCGATGCTCAAGCGGCCGCCGCCGCCGTTGCCGCAGACATCGATGCGCTGGTGAGCCTGGACACCGACCGCATCCTGCGTGCCTTCGCGTCGCTGGTGCAGGCCACGTTGAGGACCAACTACTTCGTGACTCGACAGGATTCGGCCCGCGCCCGCAACGTGCTGGCGATCAAGCTCGACGCCCAGTTGGTGGACGAGATTCCGCTGCCGCGTCCCAAGTACGAGATATTCGTGTATTCGGCTCGCGTCGAGGGCGTGCACCTGAGGTTCGGTCCGGTAGCGCGTGGCGGCCTGCGCTGGTCCGACCGCCGCGACGATTTCCGCACCGAGATCCTCGGTCTGGTCAAGGCGCAAGCGGTGAAGAACGCCGTCATTGTGCCGGTCGGCGCCAAGGGCGGGTTCGTCCTCAAGCGNNGACGTCACCGACAACGTCGACCACGCAACCGGAAAGGTCAGCCCGCCACCCCAGGTGGTGCGGCGTGACGGCGATGACGCCTACCTGGTGGTCGCCGCAGACAAAGGCACCGCCACGTTCTCCGACATCGCCAACGACGTCGCCAAGTCGTACGGGTTCTGGCTGGGCGACGCGTTCGCGTCCGGCGGCTCGGTGGGTTACGACCACAAGGCCATGGGCATCACCGCCAAGGGCGCGTGGGAGGCCGTCAAGCGGCACTTCCGGGAGATGGGGGTCGACACCCAAACCGAGGACTTCACCGTCGTGGGCGTCGGCGATATGAGCGGCGACGTGTTCGGCAACGGCATGCTGCTCAGCGAGCACATCAGGCTGGTCGCGGCCTTCGACCACCGGCATATCTTCCTCGACCCGACCCCGGACGTCGCGGTTTCGTTCGTGGAACGGCGGCGGATGTTCGACCTGCCCCGGTCCAGCTGGGACGACTACGACAAGTCTTTGATCAGTGCGGGCGGTGGGGTTTACAGCCGCGAGCAAAAGGCCGTGCCGGTCAGCGAGCAGGTCCGCGCCGCGCTCGGNNGAATCGGAGTCGGACGCCGATGTCGGTGACCGCGCCAACGATCCGGTGCGGATCAACGGAAACCAGGTGCGCGCCAAGGTCATCGGCGAAGGCGGCAATCTCGGGGTGACGGCCTTGGGCCGCGTCGAGTTCGACCTGTCTGGCGGGCGTATCAACACCGATGCGGTGGACAACTCGGCCGGCGTGGACTGTTCCGACCACGAGGTCAACATTAAGATCCTGATCGACTCGCTGGTTACCGCCGGCAAAGTAAAGGCCGACGAGCGCACGCAGTTGCTGGAGTCGATGACCGACGAGGTTGCGCAGCTGGTGCTCACCGACAACGAGGACCAGAACGACTTGATCGGCACCAGCCGAGCCAACGCGGCCAGCATGCTGCCGGTGCACGCGCAGCAGATCAAATACCTGGTGGAGCAACGCGGACTTAACCGCAAGCTGGAAGCGCTGCCGTCGGAGAAGGAGATTGACCGCCGGATGGAGGCCGGTATCGGGCTCACCTCTCCGGAGTTGTGCACGTTGATGGCACACGTCAAGCTGGCGCTCAAAGAGGATCTGTTGGGCACCGAACTCCTGGAACTGGATGTGTTCGCGTCCAGGCTGCCGCGATACTTCCCGACGCCGTTGCGCGAACGGTTCACCCCGGAAATCCGCTCGCACCAACTGCGCCGCGAGATCGTCTCCACCATGCTGATCAACGACCTCGTCGACGCCGCGGGCATCAGCTACTCCTTCCGGATCACCGAGGACGTCGGAGTAGCGTCCGTCGACGCGGTGCGAACCTATGCGGCCACGGACGCAATCTTCGGGGTGGATGACATCTGGCGGCGGATCCGCGCGGCGAACCTGCCGGTGGCGCTGTCCGACCGCTTGACGCTGGACACCCGACGGCTGATCGACCGCGCCGGACGCTGGCTACTCAACTACCGTCCGCAACCGTTGGCGGTGGGCGCCGAGATCAACCGGTTCGCCGAGAAGGTCCAACGGCTGACGCCGCGGATGTCGGAGTGGTTGCGCGGTGACGACAAGGCCATCGTCGAGCAGGAAGCCGCGGAATTCGCGGCGCAAGGCGCGCCTGCTGACTTGGCCTACATGATCGCCGCCGGTCTGTACCGCTTCAGCCTGCTCGACATCATCGACGTCGCCGACATCACCGAGGCCGATACCGCCGAGGTCGCCGACACCTACTTCGCCCTGATGGAGCGGCTGGGTACGGACGGCCTGCTGACCGCGGTCTCCCAGCTGCCCCGAAACGACCGCTGGCATTCGTTGGCGCGCTTGGCGATTCGTGACGACATCTACGCCTCGTTNNGCGACGCTCTCAGTGGCGGCCCGACAGATCCGTCGCATGACTCGCACCAGCGGGCGGGGGTCGTCAGGGTGAGCCCAGAGATGAACACAGGTTTCGTTGCGGCTGTGCCGGTGCGCTGGTCGGACATCGACATGTACCAGCACGTCAACCACGCCACGATGGTCACGCTCCTCGAAGAGGCGCGGGT
>PLSK01000142.1:49849-56007 GCA_003165155.1 Mycobacterium sp.
GCTTATTGGTCGCCGACGTCAGGGTCACCTACAAGGGGCAGCTGCGGCTTGCCGATTCGCCGTTGCAGGTGACCATTTGGGTCAAGCAGCTGCGGGCGGTTGACTTCACGCTCGGGTACGAAGTGCGTTCGGTGACGGCCGAACCCGAGTCCAAACCGGCCATCATCGCCGAGTCGCAGATGGTCGCGTTCGACATCGTGAATCAACGGTTGGAACGACTCGCGCCGCACCATCGAGAGTACTTGGAGCGGTGGGTACGATAGCCGACCGCGGTTTGTGGCTGGGGCCAGAAGACAAGACTGCCCACCGCGGGGATCTGGCCACGTTCGTCGATCACGTGATGCGGCTTGATGACGCGGCCGTCATCCGACTACGCGCTCGATCCACCGGACTGCTCACGGCCTGGGTGGCAACGGGATTCGACGTGCTGGCCAGCCGAGCGGTGACTGGGACGGTGCGGCCTAAGGATTTATCGGTCGGCGCAGACGCATTGGCGCGCGGCCTGTCGGCAATGGACGATTCGGGCTACGTCGATCCCGGCTTCGCGATGGACTCGGCATGGCGGGGTGCGTTGCCACCGGAGTCGGGCTTCACCCACCTCGATGACGTACCGGCCAGGGTGCTGTTCGACTTGGCGCAGAGTGGCGCGCGACTGGCAAAGGAGCACGGCAGTGCCCATGGCCCGCCGGCCTCATTGCTCGATCAAGAAGTCCTTCGGGTCAACTCCGCCGACGCCCACGTGGGGCTACCCATGCGTTGTGTGTTTGCCTTGACCGCAATGGGTTTCCTGCCGCAGTCAGCTGATGCGATTGACGCCGACGAAATAATCCGGGTCCGGATACTGCCGTCATGGTTGCGTATCGACGCCCGGTTCGGCTCGGTGTACCGGCGTCGCGGCCAGCCGGCTTTCGGCCTGAGGTGAATGCCGGCTATACCAGCCAGGCGGCCGCGTCCGGAGCCAGCTGGCCGGCCACCAGGGGCGCGCTGGCAAGAATGAGCTCTCCGGCCGGCAGCGCTATCGGGCTCTCGCCGGCGTTCAGCGCGCACACCAGACCGCCGCGACCCCGGAATGTCACCGCACCGCTTGGCGCGGTCAGCCACTCGAACCCGCTGCCGTCGAGTTCGGTTTCATCGTCTAATCGATCTCGGCCCCTGCGCAACGCGATCGCGCGCTGGAAGAACGACAACGTCGACTCGGGATCGGCGCTCTGCTTTTCGACGGTCAGCGCCGCCCAATCTTTCGGCATCGGTAACCAGGTGTCGGCGGATGTCGAGAACCCGAACGGGGGATCCTCGCCCGACCACGGGAGCGGAACGCGGCACTTGTCACGGCCGCGTTCGGTATGGCCGGAGCGTTCCCATGTCGGGTCCTGCAGCACCTCCTCGGGCAGGTCCAACACGTCGGGCAGCCCGAGTTCCTCGCCGTTGTAGATGAACACCGTGCCGGGCAGCGCGAGCATCGCCATCGCCATCGCGCGGGCCCGGCGCAGCCCGATCTCGCCGCCGCCGTAACGGGTGACCTCGCGGTCCACATCGTGATTGGACAATGTCCAGGTCGGAACCGCGTTCTCGATCGCGATAGCCTCCAGTGAATTCTGGATCGCGTCGCGGATTTCGCCCGCGTCGAAGTCGACCTTGGTCAGCCGGAAATTGAAGCCGAGATGCAGCTCGTCGGGCCGTAAATACTCCGCCCAAAGGAGGTTGTCCATGACCCAGACCTCGCCGATGGTCACTGCACCGGGGTAGTCGTCGACGATCTTGCGGATCCCGCGGTGAATCTCGTGCACGTTCGGGTTGTTGAAGCGCGGATCGTCGTCGGTGTGGGACAACACCTTTGCGTCTTCCTTCGAGTCTGGCAGGCCGGGGGGCTTGGCCATTCCGTGCGCGACATCAATGCGGAAGCCGTCCACGCCGCGCTCCAGCCAGAACCGCAGCGTCTTCTCGAAGTCGTCGAAGACTTCTGGGTTGTCCCAGTTCAGGTCCGGCTGCTCGGTGTCGAAGAGGTGCAAGTAGTACTGGCCGGGGTTGCCGTCCGGCTCCACCACCCGGGTCCAAGCGGACCCGCCGAACACCGACGTCCAATTGTTTGGCGGCAGTGCCCCATCAGGCCCGCGACCGTCGCGGAAGTAGTAACGCTCGCGAGCATCGGTGCCCGGCCCGGCGGCCAGCGCAGCCTGAAACCACACATGCGCCGAACTGGTGTGGTTGGGCACCACGTCCATGGTGATCTTGATGCCCCGCTGGTGTGCGGCCGCGATCAGACGTTCGATCGCGGGCATCCCGCCGAACAGCGGGTCGATCTCGCGAGGATCGGCGACGTCGTAGCCGTGGTCGGCCATCGGCGAGACGGTGACCGGGCTGAGCCAAATCGCGTCGATTCCCAGCCGCTCGAGGTGATCCAAATGGGCCACCAACCCGTCGATGTCACCGACGCCGTCGCCATTGCTGTCGGCGAACGAACGTGGATAGACCTGGTAAAAGACCGCGCTCGACCACCACGCTGCGGGGCTCATGCCGCTCCGTTCAGGTTAGGCATCAAAATGGGGCATTTACGAGCGAGTTGGCGGCCATCTCGAGATAGTCGAGCAACTCGTGACGGTGTTCGTCGTCGAGGGTGTGCGCATCGATGGACGCGACAGCGGTGTGCATGCAGCGCAGCCAGGCATCCCGCTCGATTTCACTGATTCGGAATGGGGCGTGCCGCATCCGCAGCCGCGGGTGCCCGCGTTGGTCGGAGTAGGTCCGCGGGCCACCCCAGTACTGCTCAAGGAACATCCGCAGCCGCTGCTCGGCGCCGGGCAGGTCGTCCAGGGGATACAGCTCGCGCAGTATCTCGTCCTCCGGCACCTGCTCGTAGAAGCGCGACACGATCGCGTTGAAGGTCTCGGCACCGCCGACAGAGTCGTAGAAGCTCACCTGATCCATTGCTTCCATTGTGGTGTATCGCGGGGCCGGCAGGGCGAGGCGGGCCTTGAAGCAGGCCTGATCGCTTCCTCGTGTTCACCCTCTCGACACGACGCACATATGAAATAGGCGTGCGATTGGCGACGAATCATGGTGGACTGTTCCGCGGAGGATCTATGGCGCAGGGCAACAAACGCCGCGGCCACCGCAGTTCCGGGGCCGCGGCAGGGTTAACCGGGCCCGCGACCGCGTCATGCCTGCATAGCGTTGAGACCCATCCCCCCACCCGGCACGAGAGCGCTTCGATCTGGAATCGCCGGCGGGTGTTGTTGCTGAACTCGACCTACGAGCCGCTGACCGCACTGCCGATGCGGCGGGCCATCGTCATGGTGATCTGCGGCAAGGCCGACGTGGTGCACCACGACCCGGCCGGTCCGGTGATCCACTCGGCCACTAGCTCGATCGTGGTGCCGTCGGTGATCCAGCTGCGGACCTATGTCCGGGTTCCGTACCGCGCCCGTGTCCCGATGACCCGCGCGGCGCTCATGCACCGCGACCGTTTCTGCTGTGCCTATTGCGGAGCAAAGGCCGACACCGTCGATCATGTGATCCCGCGCAGCCGCGGCGGCGAGCACACGTGGGAGAACTGCGTCGCGTGCTGCTCGACCTGCAACCACCGCAAGGGTGACAAGCTGCTGTCCGAACTCGGCTGGGCATTGCGTCGAGCGCCGTTGCCGCCGACGGGGCAGCACTGGCGACTGCTGTCCAGCGTCAAGGAACTGGACCCGGAGTGGGCCCGGTACCTCGGTGAAGGCGCGGCCTGACCGGTTGGCCCGGAATCTTGTGTCCAAGTGCGGCATTAGATCGCGCGGTGGGATACGGTTTGCGTCGTGAGCACTATGGAGATCCACCTGTTATTTATCGGCATCCCGTTGTTGCTGGTGGCCGCGCTTTCGGCGTTGATCTTGTCCCGCAAGGGCCCCCACCCGGAGACCTATAAGTTGTCAGAGCCGTGGACACACCCGCCCATCTTGTGGGCTGCCACCGACGAAGCCGTCGGCGGGCACGGCGGGCACCACGCATCAGAGTTCACAGTCGGAGGTGGCGCCAGTGGCACATGGTGAGGTAGCGACTATCCAGCACGCCGAGCTCCCCAAAGGCTCAGTAGTCACCACCAGCGGTCGGATCTCGGGGGTCACCGAGCCCGGAGAGGTGTCGTCGGACTACCCCTTTCCGATCAAGGATCTGGTCGCCGTTGACGACGCGCTGAAATACGGCTCGCGGACATCCAACGTGCGGTTCGCCGTTTACCTCGGCGACCTGGGCGGCGACACCGCTGCACGCGCACGCGAGATTCTGGCCAAGGTGCCGACGCCGGACAACGCGGTGTTGCTCGCCGTCTCGCCGGACCAGTCCGCCATCGAGGTGGTTTACGGCTCCAAGGTCCGGGGTCGCGGCGCCGAGTCGGCCGCACCGCTGGGGATTGCCGCCGCTTCGTCGGCGTTCGAGCAGGGTGAGCTGGTCGACGGGCTGGTCAGCGCGATCCGCGTGCTCAGCGCCGGTATCGCCCCGGCTTAACTCCGCCCGGTGACGATGCGGGCCGCGCAGCGACCCGAGGAGGAGCCGGGCAATCGGGTCGGCCCCGCCGCGAGCGTGCGCGTCTGTGCACGACACGCCGTGCAACTGTGTACAACGGCGCACGCTCGGCCGGGCAATTAGTCGGTGGCGTCGAATTTGCGGGCTCGCAGTGACCGTTTGACGGCCGCCTGGCCCTCCAGCACCAGCCGCCGCAACGCCGGGGGCACGTCCGACTCCGGGACGCTCAGGAACTCGTCGGCGGCAGCGACGCCCTCACCGCTGATATCCCAGTGCGGATACAAGCCGATCACCACCGACTGCGCGACTTCGCTGGATCGCCGCGCCCACAATTCGGGTATCGCTTCGAAGTAGCGCGCAGTGAATGGCTTGAGCAGCTCGCCTTGGCCCGGCGCGTTAATGCCGGCGATTATCGCGCGGCCGGTGATGTTCGGCAGGGTGTCGTCCTCCACGACGGTGCTGAACGCTTTGTCTTTGACGCCGAACTGCGGCCGCGCCGCCGCGGCTTGGGCGCCGTGCCGCTTGCCGGCCGCTGTGGGATCCCGCTGCATCTCGGCGTCGATCCTCGGCGTCTGCGGACCCTCGGCGTCGATCGCTCCGGCGGTGGCCAGCGCGATCACGATGCGCCAGCGCAGGTCCGTATCGACGGCAAGGCCGGCCAATCCCAGCTCGGCCGGGTCGCCATCAAGCAGCCCCGCCAACGCCTCCACATGCCGCGGCGACAAAACCGACGAGCACAGCGTGTTGACGAAGGTGAGCTGGTGGTCGGACCCGGATTTCGCGCCGCGGGCCAATTCCAGCAGCCGGTCGGCGAACTGTGGCCAGCCCTGCTCGCGGGCCCAGGCCGGGTCGGCGTAGGAACCTATCGCCGTCTGCGCCTGCAACAGCAGCCGTTGGGCCACCCCGACCTCGGTTTCGGCGTGCACGCCGCCGGACACCAGCGCCACGAAATCGCGGGCACGCAGCTCTGCTTCGCGGGTCATCTCCCAGGCTGCTGACCACACCAGCGTGCGCGGCAGCGGTTCGGCGATGTCGGCAATCCGCTGCATCGCGGTCTGCAACGACTCGGGGTCCAGCCGCAACGAGCAATACGTCAGGTCATCGTCGTTAACGAGAATCAGTTTCCCGCGCGGAATACCAACCAGTGCGGGGACGTCCGAACTGGATCCGTCGACGTCGAGTTCCTGTCGGTGGACCCGGACCAGCTTTCCGGTTCGGTCCTCGTCGTAGATTCCAATCGCCAGCCGGTGCACGCGGGTCTCACCCGCACCCGGCGCGGCGCCGCTCTGTTGCACCGCGAACCGGGTGAATTGACCGTCAGCGTCGACGTCGAAATCCGGCCGCAGCGTGTTCAGGCCGGTGGTCTTCAGCCACTGCCGGCCCCAATCCGACAAGTCGCGCCCGGACGCCTTCTCCAAAGCCGAGAGCAGGTCGTCGAAGGTGGCGTTGCCGTACGCGTGGGTACGGAAGTAGTCACGCAGCCCGGCCAGGAAATGCTCCAGCCCGACGTAGGCCACCAGCTGCTTCAGCACGGAAGCGCCTTTGGCGTAGGTGATGCCGTCGAAGTTCACCTCGACCGCGGCCAGGTCGGGGATATCCGCGGCGATCGGGTGCGTCGACGGCAGTTGGTCCTGGCGATACGCCCACGACTTCTCCAC
>PLSK01000144.1 GCA_003165155.1 Mycobacterium sp.
CGCTTAATCCCAAGGCGCAGTATCGGACCCGCTTCACCCTCGAAGAGGTGCTGGGCGCACGGAAGATCTCCGGTCCGCTCACCCTGCCGATGTGTTCGCCGATCGGCGACGGCTCTGCCGCCGTCATCGTGACCACGCCGGACATCGCCGCGCGTTGGGGTGCTGAGCCGATCACCGTGCTCGCCACCATGACCGGCGCGTCGAAACCCGGCGTCGGCGGTCAGCTGGTGGCCGGCGTGGCGAAGCGGGCATTCGACTGGGCCGGCGTCGACCCGGCCGACGTGGACGTGCTGGAATGCCACGACGCCACCTCGCCCGCCGAGTTGATCGTGCTCGAAGAACTCGGGCTGGCCAAGCCCGGCGGCGCCGTGGACATGATTCGCAAGGGTGACACCAGCATTGGGGGCAGGCTTCCCGTCAACACCAGCGGCGGCCTGGAAAGCAAAGGACACCCGATCGGCGCGAGCGGTCTCGCACAGATCGTCGAGCTCACGGAGCAACTCCGCCGCCGTTGCGGCGAGCGTCAGGTCGATGGCGCCCGGATCGCCGTGGCAGAAAACGCGGGAGGCTACATGGGACCCGACGCGGCAGTGGCGACGGTGACCATCCTCGGCGCAACGTCTCGATGAACGGGGACCGGGGCAGCGTCGCCCTGCGCCTGTTCAATCCGGTCGTCCGTGCGGCATCCCAATCGGCGTTTAGCCGATACCACGACGACCTCGACGGGATGCGCGCGTTCTTCGACCGGGCCGGTGCCGCATCGGGTCTGCTCGCCCGGCCCGCACCGGGATGCCGGATCGTCGAGGGGGAATTGGGCGGTCTGCCCACGCGCGAATTCCACCCCGCTCGCCTAAAGCGCGGGCGCACGGTGTTGTACCTGCACGGCGGTGGATTCCTNNGCGGCGATCGACGATTGTCTACACGCCTATCAAGCACTGCTGGACACCGGACAAGAGCCGGGTCAATTGATGATCGCGGGCGAATCGGCCGGCGCCAACGCCGCCCTCGTCACGTTGCAGCGGGCCCGCGACGCCTTCCTGCCGATGCCTGCGGGCGCGGTCTTGATCAGCGGTGGCTTCGACTTCTCCTGGTCCAGCCCGTCGATCGGCATCAACGCCCGCCACGACACCGCACTGGGCGCGCGCGGACTGGGATTCCTCAAGCGGTGGTACCGACCGGATGTCGATGCGACGGACCCGCTGATCTCTCCGGTGTTCGGTGACTTCACGGGACTGCCACCGCTGCTGTTCCAGACCGGGAATGCCGAGGTGCTGCGTGACGATTCGGTGCGAGCGACCGAGCGCGCGCGAGCGGCCGGAGTACCGGTATGGCTCGAGGTTTTCCCAGAAGTTCCGCATGCCTGGCATCAGTTGGGGACGTGGCTCCCCGAAACGCGCGACGCCCTGCTGCAGATAGCGCGGTTCGCCAACGCCATCCACCAATGGAGGAGCGCCTCGTGAGTATCGATCACCTATTGCCCCCGGATACCGAATTAGTCGTGCAATCCGCCGAGGCGGTGGCCGCGGTCGTCAACGAACTGCGCGTGCATCAGCCGTCCTGGGAGGCGCTGGGGCCCGACGGCCGCGCCGTCTGGTTGCGAAAGCTGCGGAACTGGTTGCTGGACAACGAATCGCGACTTGTCGATATCGTGACCACCGAGACCGGCAAGCCCCGCGTCGAGGCCGCGTTCGAAGTCATGGTCACCTGCGACGTCATCAACTACTACGCCGACAGGGCCCGGAAGTTCCTGGCCGCAAAGAAGTTACGCCCGCACGGCCCGCTCACCGCCAGCAAGAAACTCACCAGGGTGTACCGCCCGTACCCTGTCGTCGGAGTGATCACGCCGTGGAACTTCCCGTTACTCATCCCCGCTGTCGACGCCGTGACGGCACTGCTGGCCGGGGCGGCCGTCGTCGTCAAGCCCTCGGAGGCCACTCCGCTGTCCGCGTGCGAACTCGCCCGCGGCTGGGAACAGATCGGTGCACCGCCGGTGTTTCGGTGTGTCACCGGCCAGGGCGCAACGGGCGCAGCGGTGGTGGACTCGGTGGACATGGTTCAGTTCACCGGCTCCACCAGGACCGGACGGGCCATCGCCGTTCGGGCTGGCGAACGATTGATTCCCTGCGGCGTCGAACTGGGGGGCAAGGACCCGGCCATCGTCCTGGCCGACGCCGATCTTTCCCGCGCCGCCAACGGGATCGCGTGGGGGGCACTGTTCAACTCGGGTCAGGCCTGCATCTCGGTCGAGCGGGTGTACGTCGAGGCACCGGCCTACGCCCGATTTGTTGCACTGCTCACCGAGCGCGTCTTGTCGATCAGGCAGGGAGCCGATAACGGTTCGTACTCAACGGATGTCGGCGGNNCGGGGCCACGATCGCGACCGGTGGTGAGACGACCAGCGAGTTCTTCGAGCCCACAATTCTTCTCGATGTCGATCATTCCATGGCCTGCATGCGCGACGAGACCTTTGGCCCGACGATCCCGGTGATGAAGGTCGCCGACGAAGACGAGGCGATCCGGTTGGCAAACGACTCCCAGTATGGGCTGTCGGCAACAGTGTGGACCAAGGACATCGAGCACGGACGCGACATTGCACGACGGCTCGAGGTTGGCGCCGTCAACATCAACGACGCCTATTCCAACCTGTTCTGCTTTCCCCTGCCACAGGGCGGCTGGAAAAGCTCCGGCCTCGGGTCCCGGCTGGGTGGCGCTCAGGGCATCCGGAAGTACTGCCGCCAGCAGGCAATCACCGCGCCGCGCACGCGCAGAATGGAGAACCAACTGCTGTGGTACCCCTACTCGCGTCGGCGCGGCCGCACCGTTGGCGCGTTGCTGCGATTTTTCGTGGCCCGCGATCTCGGGCGCCGATTTCGGCTACCCGCCGGACGCCGAGGTCGCGATCAGGTACCGGTTGCCTCCGAGGCGAAGTAAAGGTCGGGAAGCCGCCGCCACGCTTGGAGCAGTCGCTTCTCCTCCGCGCTGCCATGGCCCGGTTTGCTTGCCGAAGCTCCCAGCATCGAATTGATCACCACCACGCAGAATTCGGGGAACCGTTTGTGGGCGGCGCGCTTCTCGCCGAGCAGCGCCTTGCACAGGTCGAGGTTCGCCCGCGCGAACTCGTGTTCCAGCGGCTTGAGGTAGTCGCGCATGTCGGGATCGTGTCGCGCGGCGATGAGCAGCTCCAGCGAGGCACCACCCAACGGGCCCGAAACAACTTGCCACAGTAGCGAAGCCCAGTCCTCGCCGTCGCGTGGCTCGGTGGCATGCAGCCGCGCCTCGCCGACCTTCGTGGCATACAAGCGGCGCGCCGCCGCGCTGATGAGCTCGCCCCGGGAGGCGAAATAATGCAACAGGACCCCGCGCGAGACGCCGGCTTGCTTTTGCACCTCGAGCGTGGTGGTAGCCGCGTAGCCGCGCTCGATCAGGATCGAAACGGTAGCGTCAAGCAGTTTCCGTTCCGCCGCCTGACGGCGATCACGCTGACTGATCCGGACGGGCGGCGCAGCGGTCGAACTCCTTGCGGTCAAGGCGAACTCCTCAAGTTGTGCGGCAAATTGCCACAGTAGAGAAAATACTACAACTTCAATTATAGTCAACCTTGACTATAATTGCATTTCGGCGACGAGTGGAGAAAGACATGACGACTGGCCCATTGTCCGGTGTGAAGGTTCTCGAAATGGCCGGGATCGGACCGGGGCCGTTCTGCGGAATGCTGCTGGCGGATCTGGGCGCCGATGTAGTGCGTGTCGATCGCCCGGGTGGCGGCGGCATGCAACTGGTGCCGTGGGCCGACGACCTACTTAACCGCGGAAAGCGCTCGATTGCTGTCGATCTCGCGAAGCCTGGCGGCGCCGAGACGGTGCTGTCGTTGGTGGAGCACGCCGACATCCTGTTCGAAGGATTCCGTCCCGGGGTGGCAGAGCGTCTCGGTATCGGACCCGAACCTTGCCTGCTGCGCCGACCTCAACTGGTCTACGGACGCATGACCGGGTGGGGCCAGGACGGCCCGATCGCGCATACCGCCGGACACGACATCACCTACATCGCGCCCACCGGAGCGCTGCACGCGATCGGGCAAGCCGGTGGCCCCCCGCAGATCCCGCTCAACCTCGTCGGCGACTTCGCCGGCGGAAGCCTGTACCTGTTGGTGGGCATGCTGGCTGCCCTCGACGAGGCCCGGCGAAGCGGCCGTGGCCAAGTGGTCGACGCGGCGATCGTCGACGGCACCGCGCATCTGATGACCATGATCTACAGCTGCTATGCGGGGGGAATCTGGTCGGACGAACGCGGAACCAACCTCGGCGACGGGGGCTCGCCCTTCTACGGCGTCTATGAGACCTCGGATGCAAAGTACATGGCCGTCGGGGCGCTCGAACCGAAGTTCTACGCCGAGTTCCTGCGACTGCTCGAACTCCCGTCGGATCCCGCCGCGCAGCTCGACCGCGATACCTGGCCGCAGCTGCGAGCGCAGATCGGCGTTGCCTTCGCCGCACGCCCCCAACAGGACTGGGCAAAGATATTCGACGGCAGCGACGCCTGCGTCGCACCCGTACTCGGGTTGTCCGACGCCCCCGGCCATCCGCAATTGGCGGCCCGCAACACCTTTTTCGTCGGCAATGGCATCACCCAACCATCCCCGGCCCCGCGGTTCTCGCGGACTCCGGCAGCGGTGGACGGCCCGCCTTGCGTGCCCGGCCAGCACACCGACGAGGTGCTCGCTGACTGGCTGGCGGGCTAAACAGTCAAGTCTGACTGTTTCTACAGCTAGCCGGGCAGCACCATCACCGGGACCGGGCTATTCCGAATGATCTTCCCACTGTGCGAACCCAGGAAAACCCGGCGGATCTCGCCGCGCGGTGACGAGCCCACCGCCAGCATCTCGCCGTCCTCCCAGTCCGTCTTGTCGAGCACCTCTTGCCAGCTGTGGCCGGTAACCACTTCCAGCGCAACGTCTTCGCCGACCACGCCCTCGGTTTTAAGGCCCTCCAAAATTTCGTGCGCTTGGGACGCCCACGCTTCCAGGATCGCATCCTCGACGTCCATCCCCACCTCCGGTGGATACATCGTCTTGCCGCGGACCGCGAAGGTGAGCACCCGCACCGGCGCCCCCAACCGCTCGGCGAACTGGAAACACCGCCGCACCACCTCGGCCGACTCCGGGGTGGCCGAGTAGGCGCAGGTGAGCCGCGTCAACCTGCCCGTGTAGGAACGGTATCTGGGTGGGCTG
>PLSK01000024.1 GCA_003165155.1 Mycobacterium sp.
GCGATTTTGGCAACGGCGTCAACATCATACGGAAACGAGAAGACCGCGGATTGCACAGAATCGATGATCGATTCGCTGGCCGATCTGGCGTCAAGCGCCGTCCGAAACCAGTGCAGTCCGGTGTAGTCAGCAAACAGCAAATCATGCTTAGAGCTGAAGTGGCGATAGAACGTCCGCAGCGAGACCCCGGCGTCTGCCGCGATCTGCTCTGCCGACGTGTCCTCGACTCCCTGGGCCAGGAATCGCACCAGAGCGGCCTGGCGCAGCGCTTCCCGGGTGCGCTCGCTGCGCACCGTCTGAGCGGGCCGGACCATGGCAGTAAGGTACCCCAGATTTGTTTTGACACCATTGACAAAACTTTGGAACAAGGGTGAGACTGCGCCAATGGCCTCGCTTCTCGTGCACGCGCTTCTAGGGTTTTCGGTCATCGCTTGGATCGTGGCGTCCAACTCGAAGGTTTTCGCGCGGCCGGCCGGTGGCCCGCTGTTCTCACCGATGGAAGTCGTGTACTACGTCGTCGGCATCGCGTCGGTTGTGTTGGGCTGGTACTTCAACATCACCTACGTGCAGCAGTACGCGCACGGCTCCACCAACCCACTCTGGGGCGAGCATGGCAGCTGGGCGGAATACATCAAGCTGATGTTCACCAACCCGGCAGCTGACTCCGCCAGCCAGGACTACACCATCGCGAATGTCGTTCTGCTGCCGATCTTTACCATCGTCGATGGCTACCGCCGTGGACTACGGCGTCCCTGGCTGTTCTTCGTTTCGAGCCTCTTCACCAGCTTCACCTTCGGATTTGCCTTCTACTTCGCCACCTTGGAACGGCAGCGCCGTCACGAGCAGTCCCGCCAGGCAGTGGACGCCTGACTCAGCGGGGCGGTTCGAGTAGCTCGGTGCCGACAAACGGGGCCAGAGCCGCGGGCACCCGGACGCTGCCGTCTGGCTGCTGGTGGTTCTCCAGGATCGACACCAGCCACCTCGTTGTGCCCAGCGTCCCGTTGAGCGTCGCCGCGGTCTGCGGCTTGCCGTTGTCGTCCCGGTAGCGGGTGGCCAGCCGACGCGCCTGGAAGGTGGTGCAGTTCGAGGTCGACGTCAGCTCGCGATAAGTCTGCTGGGTCGGAACCCACGCTTCGCAGTCGAATTTGCGGGCGGCCGATGAGCCGAGATCGCCTGCGGCCACGTCGATTACCCGGTATGGCACCTCGATGAGCGCCAGCATTTCGCGCTGCCAGCCCAGCAACCGTTGGTGTTCGGCTTCGGCATCGTCGGGCGTGCAGTAGACGAAGCCCTCTACCTTGTCGAACTGGTGCACCCGAATGATGCCGCGGGTGTCCTTGCCGTAACTACCTGCCTCGCGACGGAAACACGACGACCAGCCGGCGTACCGGAGCGGTCCGCCGGACAGGTCCAGGATCTCATCCGAGTGATAGCCGGCCAGCGGCACTTCCGAGGTGCCAACCAGGTAGAGGTCGTCGGCCTCCAAGCGGTACACCTCGTCGGCGTGGGCGCCCAGAAATCCGGTGCCGGCCATCACCTCTGGCCGCACCAGAACCGGCGGGATCATTGGGATGAAGCCGTTGGCCATGGCCAGCCGCAGCGCCAGCTGCAACAGTCCGAGCTGCAACAGCGCGCCCGGACCGGTCAGGAAATAGAACCGCGAACCGGAAACCTTGGCACCGCGCTGCATGTCGATGAGGCCCAGCGACTCGCCGAGCTCCAGATGGTCCTTTGGGTTGTCGATCGCATTCGGTTCGCCGACTACATCGAGTACCGCGAAGTCGTCCTCCCCGCCGGCGGGCACTCCGTCGATGATGACGTTCGAGATCGCCATGTGCGCCGCGACGAACGCCGCCTCGCCTTCGGCCTGGTCGGCTTCGGCGAGTTTCACCTGCTCTGCGAGTTCCCTGGCGCGCCCCAGTAGAGCGGGGCGGTCCTCGGCCGACGCGGCACCCACGGTCTTGCTGGCGGTCTTCTGCTCGGCTCGCAGTGAATCAGCGATCGAAATCGCGGCTCGGCGGGCCGAGTCAGCCGTCAGTAGCGCATCCACCAGCGCCGGGTCTTCGCCGCGGCTGAGTTGGGAGCGGCGAACGGCGTCGGGGTCCTCCCGGAGCAGCTTCAGGTCGATCACGGCCCCGACACTACTTTTTTACTTTTGGCGTCTCGATCCGGCACCACATATGCCACATTTGTCACGCGGCTGGGGCAGTTCGGAGCAGTACTGTCAGAATGGAAACGATGTCGGACGCGCCCGAAAAGGAACTTCCCCCCGCCAGCCCTCCCGTCGACGAAGCCGTCGCCGCGGAGGAACTGCCGCTGACCGGGCTCCGGTGGCCGCGCAGTCTAAAGGCAACCCAGACCAGGCGGGGGCTCCTTCTCACCGCTCTTGGCGGCCTGTTGATCGCCGGGTTGGTCACTGCGATTCCCGCTGTCGGTACCGGGCCGGGGCGGCTTGCCGGCTACCTCGACAGCGATCCCGTACCAAGCACGAGCGCCAAAAATGACGCCGCCTTCAATCGCGCCCGCAGCGGTGACTGCCTGATGTGGCCGGGTATCACGCCGGAGTCCGGGAGCATCGTCAACTGCGCCGACGATCACCGGTTTGAAGTTGCCGAGTCCATCGATATGCGGACCTTCCCAGGCTCGGAGTACGGACCCGATGCCGCTCCTCCGTCGCCCGCTCGTATTCAACAGATCACCCAGGAGCAGTGCGAGGCTGCCGTGCACCGCTACCTCGGACCGAAATACGACCCCAACAGCAAATTCGCGGTCAGCATGCTGTGGTCCGGTGACCGTGCGTGGCGTCAGGGTGGCAACCGCCGCGTGCTGTGTGGCTTGGAGCTGCCCGGCCAGAACAACCAACAGGTCGCCTTCAAGGGCAAGGTCACCGACATCGACCAGTCCAAAGTCTGGCCGGCGGGCACGTGCCTGGGCATCGACTCGACGACCAATCAGCCAGTCGACGTACCGGTCGATTGCGGAGCCCCACACGCAATGGAAGTGACCGGCGCGGTCAATTTGGCCGAGAAGTTTCCCGACGCCCTACCTGCGGATGCCGACCAAGACGGGTTCATCAAAGACTCCTGCACCAAGATGACGGACGCCTACCTGGCGCCCATCAAGTTGCGCATCACCACCCTCACGCTGATCTACCCCACCCTGTCGCTGCCGAGTTGGTCGGCAGGTAGCCGTGAGGTCGCGTGCAGCATCGGCGCGACGTTGGGCAACGGAGGATGGGCCGCGCTGGTCAATGGCGCCAAAGGTCCGCTGTTGATCAATGGTCAGCCCCCGGTGCCGCCGCCTGATATTCCCGAAGAGCGGCTCACGCTGCCGCAGATTCCGGTTCAGGTTCCGGCCAGCCAGCCAAGCGCCCCGCCGGCGAACACGCCGCCGGGCAATCAGCATATCCCGCAACAGCCGGTTGCTACGGCTACCCGGGCGCCGGTATCGCAGGCTCCGGTCATCCAGGCGCCTCCGGTGCTGGCCCCGCCGCCCCCGGCCGACGGCCCGGTGCTGCCGCCGTACGCCCAACCACCGGTGGCCCCGCAAGATGGGCCGGCCGGGCCGGCGCCAGGCGAATAGCCTGATGGCCGTGCGGATGGATCCGCAACGGTTCGAAGCGTTGGTTTCCGAGGCACTCGACCTGATCCCGGCCGGGTTGGCGGCCGCAATGGACAACGTCGTCGTCCTGGTCGCCGACCGCCATACCGAGGACGCCGAACTGCTCGGACTCTATGAAGGCGTGGCACTGACCGAACGGGATTCCGACTATGCCGGATCGCTCCCTGACACCATCACGATCTACCGCGACGCTCTGCTGGACGTGTGCGAATCCGCCGATGAGGTCGTCGAGGAGGTGGCGATAACAGTGATCCACGAGATCGCCCACCACTTCGGTATCGACGACGACCGACTGGAAGAACTGGGCTGGGCCTGATCCACATCGCGCGCTGGGCGCGGCATCCCGGATTTGTCCGCGGTCGGTGCTATGAACGGGTCATGAGTGCTGATTGCCGCGACTGCCGGGAGGGCTTAGAGCACTGCCACGGCGCCCTCATTCGCCACCTATTGCACCGCGCGGAATGCACCGATCCGGGCTGCGTCAGCCCAGAACTGTTGCCGCACATGTTCGTTGTCGACTGCGATGCCATCGGTTGCGGATGTATCGAATCGGTCGCCCTGGCGGTCTGATCGTTGCTCAGCCCATCGGGTCGGTGCTGGACCGCACCGCGTCGGACACCGAGCCGGCACCGGCTTCACTGGGGTCGGGATAGAACGGCGGCGTCAGGGCTCCCCATCGCACACAGCTCCACCGCCCGTCGGTGATCGGGGCCAACACCACAGCTTCTGTGTTGTCCAGATGCCGGTCCACCACAAAGTTTGCGTCGACTCCTGCCAGCACCGCTGAGGCCAGCCGGATCGCCGCGCCATGGCTGACGATCACAATGTCACCGTTCCAGTCGTCGTCGTCCAGGTAGCGCATTCGCAGGGCGGTGAGCACCGGCACGTAGCGGTCCAACACCTCATGGCCGGTCTCGCCGCCGGGTAGTCGCAGGTCGAGCTCGCCGTGCTGCCACCGCTCGTAGATTGCATTGAATTCCGCCGCCGCCGCGTCGTCGCTGCGGTTTTCCAGCTCTCCGACCTGTACTTCGTGGATGCCGGCAATCTCATGGGTCGGCAGGTTGAGTTCGGCGCCGATCACCGCGGCCGTCTGTGTCGCCCGGGTGGCCTCCGAGTGCACGAGCATCATCGGCCGCTCGGGGCCTGCGCAAGACGCGGAAAACGCGCGCGCCTGATCGCGGCCAAACGGTGTCAACGCCGCTCCCGGTGGCCTGGTGTCGAGCCGGCGTTCGACGTTGGCCTCGGATTGGCCGTGTCTCAGCAACACCAAGCGACCACTCATGGGCGGAGCTCCGCCGAGCCGCGCAGCCGCGCCAGCCAGCGAGACGCGTCATCCGCCGGGGCCGGCCCCACGCCGGCGGCCGGCCCGGTCGGCCAGGAACCCAGGTAGCGCACGTCCGCGCAACGACGGTGCAGAGCCTTGAGCGCCTCGGCGACCGGGTCGTCGTCGATATGGCCGAGGCAATCTACGAAGAACAGGTAGGTGCCGAGCTCGGTACGGGTCGGCCTGGATTCGATCCTGGTGAGATCGATGCCGCGGATGCCGAATTCGGCCAGCGCGGCCAGCAGCGCGCCGGGCGCATTATCGATGCGCAGCACCACCGACGTGCGATCTGCACCCGTGCGGACCGGCGGCGGACCCGGCAAACCGGCCAGAACGAAGCGGGTACGGGCGTTGGGCTCGTCGACGATGCCGTCGGCCAGGGCCGCCAATCCCCAATGGGAAGCCGCCAGCGGTGAGGTCACCCCGGCATCGGCCTGGCCTTCGGCCACCTGCCGGGCCGCGTCGGCATTTGAATACGCCGGCCGTAGTTCGGCGCCGGGCAGATTGGCGGCCAGCCATTGCCGCACCTGTGCGGCGGCGACCGGGAAGGCCGCCAACGTACCCACGCCGTCGGCGGTACGGCCGGGTTTGACGACAATGCTGAAGGCCACATCAAGCGTCGTTTCGGCGAAAACTTGCAACGCCGAACCAATCGCCAGGCTGTCCAGGGTGGGCATCACGGACCCGTCGATCGAGTTTTCGATAGGCACGCATGCGAAATCGGCGAGACCGTCTCGAACTGCATCCAGCGCCGCGACAGTGCCCTCCATTGGCAACCGCCGCAAACCATCCGGCCCGTGGTCGGGAACGAGGTCGGCGGCCGTCATCTGGAGCAGCGCCGCCTCGGTGAAGGTCCCTTCGGGACCGAGGTAAGCGATACGGACCACACCCCAACCCTAACGGCGCCCGACCCGAAGCAACCCTTGCGGCATACTTCGAACTAAGTTAACTTAGCCTTACCTAATGACCGAAGGAGAATGATGTTACCGCTGACCAGCGCCTCGCCGACGACCGCTGAACGCATCCGCAGCGCTTGCGCGCGGGCCGGTGGCGCGCTGCTGGCGGTCGAGCGCGAGGACCCGGTCGCCACGCCGATCCACCATTTGTTGCCCGACGGATCCTTCGCTGTCGCGGTTCCGACGGGGGCCCCCAGTCCCCTCGTCTCTGGATCGCAGGCGCTGCTGGAGCTGGCCGACTACGCGCCCCTTCCGTTGCGCGAACCGGTCCGCTCGCTGGTTTGGGTTCGCGGCTGCCTACGGCAGGTCCCTCCTGCTGCACTGCCCGGCATCCTCGACCTGATCGCCGCGGAAGACCCGAACCCGGTGCTGCTACAAGTCGAGACCCCGAGGTCCATGCCGGCCGACGGGGAAGAAACCCGGTACATGCTGCTACGGCTCGAGATCGAGTCCGTGGTGGTGACCGATGCGATGGGCGCCGAGCCCGTCAGCACCCCGGAGCTGCTCGCGGCCGCGCCCGATCCGTTCTGCGAGGTCGAATCGAGCCTGCTCCAGCATTGGGAAACCGCCCACAACGACGTGCTCGCGCGGCTGGTTTCAAGACTGCCCGCGCCGCTGCGCCGAGGGCAGGTTCGGCCGCTGGGCATCGACAGGTACGGCGTGCGATTTCGCGTCGAAAGCGACCCCGAAAGCGACTATGCCGACCACGACGTCCGGTTGCCGTTCCACAAGCCGGTGGACGACATGACCGGGCTGGGCCAGGCCATCCGGGTGCTGATGGGTTGCCCGTTCATCAACGGGTTGCGCGCCCGCCGATAGAGGTTTACTGGACACGTCGGCTTGGACTAGCGTCAACCTGTTATGAGGGCAGTCATCGTCACGGCGGCCTCCGTGATCGTCTCGGGGTTTCTCAGCGCCCCGGCGGTTGCGCACGCCGACTCGTGCCTTAACGGCACCGTCCGGGGTGGTGGTGCGGGTGGCGACTCCTTCCTGTGTCAGGATCGCGGGTGGTTGCACGTCGTGCCAACGTTCGACGCCCCAAATCAGCCGCTGCCACCGACGTGTGTGAGGTTTCCGGACAAGTACATGTGCCCGATTGATGGGCCTCCGCCCGGCCTGCAGTGGACAACGCCGGGCCGTTGGTATCCCGGAACGTAAAGACCGCAAGCACGAGGCAAGTGCGCCTGGGCACGTAGGTTATCCGGGTGCGTGGCGATCGATTACCGGAATTTCGAGGACCTCGGAGCCCGATCTCGCCGTGGAAAGCGGCGGCGGAACCCTCGCCGGTGATTCGGCGCGCGCGTCCCCGTAAACGCAGCAAGCGCCGCTGGGGCCGAGCGATGGCGTTGAGTCTGCTGGTCCTCCTTCTGCTCGCCGGCGGCGGCGTGCTCGGAGGGGCGGTTTGGCTCGACACGTCGTTGCACCGCGAACCGGTGTTGGCGGACTATCCCGACCGTCCTGCCGCAGGCCGGGGGACGAACTGGCTGCTCGTCGGCTCGGACAGCCGCCAGGGTCTGTCACCCGAACAGCAGCGAGACTTGGCGACCGGCGGCGACATAGGCAGCAGTCGAACGGACACCATTTTGCTGGTGCACGTGCCGGAGGTCGGGTCGAGCATCCCGACGACCGTCGTGTCGGTACCGCGCGACTCCTATGTGCCGATCCCGGGTCAAGGCAAGGACAAAATCAACGCCGCGTTCGCGGCCGGCGGTGCAACGTTGCTGACCCAGACGGTGGAGCAGGCCACGGGTCTGCGCCTCGATCACTACGCCGAGGTCGGATTCAGCGGGTTCGCCGTTCTGGTCGACGCGCTCGGCGGCATCACGGCGTGCCTGACCGCGCCGATCGACGATCCATTGGCCGGCGTCGACCTACCGGCCGGCTGCCAGGAGCTGGACGGCCGCTCCGCGCTGGGGTACGTGCGCAGCCGGGCCACGCCGCGGGCAGACCTGGACCGGATGGTCAACCAACGCCAGTTCATGTCGGCACTGCTGCAGCGCACCTCAAGCCCCCCGGTGTGGCTCAATCCATGGCGCTGGTACTCGGTGCCGCGTGCGGCCGCCGCCGCTCTGACCGTTGACCAGGGCGACCACGTATGGGACCTGGCCCGGCTCGGGTGGGCAATGCATGGACCGACCCTCGCGATGACCGTCCCGATTGGTGAGTTGACCGACAGCGACGCCGGCTCCGTGGTGGTGTGGAACCACGAAGCGGCCCGCGCTCTGTTCGACGCGCTCGCCTCGGACGCAGCGGTGCCCGCCGCCGCGTTGGCCGGCCAGCAGTAGCTCTCCGCTTTTGCCCGCAGCAATGCCAACGCATTTAGCAGGTGAATTGTCTGCACGCGATATTCAACGTAGCCTTCCTTTACTAAGGAAACCCTTTCCTGAATAAGTGATGCCTTCGTTGCAGACGAGCGTTTACCCGCGGTAACGTGCGATCATGACCGGCGGCAACGTGCCCGGAACTAAATTCTCCGCATTAGTTCAGGAACAGATTTTCAACGAATTCACTGGTGCTCAACAATACGTGGCGATCGCCGTTTATTTCGANNGTACAACACCTACTCGACCGCGACGTCCCCGTTGAGATCCCGGGAGTCGACCGGGTACGCAATCAATTCGACAGACCGCGCGACGCGTTGGCGCTGGCCCTCGATCAGGAACGTGCGGTCACCGACCAGGTCAGCCGGCTGACAGCTGTTGCCCGCGACGAAGGCGACTTCCTCGGCGAGCATTTCATGCAGTGGTTCCTGCAGGAGCAGATCGAAGAAGTGGCGCTGATGAGCACACTGCTGCGGGTGGCTGATCGCGCGGGAGCCAATTTGTTCGACCTGGAGAACTTCGTTGCCCGCGAGGCGGCCCCGGCGCCGGCGGGAGCTGCCGACCGGAAGGCCGCGGACGGCTGGATTTCGCCGAACTAGAAGGTGCCCTCGCCGGTGCGCGCGTCTTGCAACCACGCCTTGGTGCGGCCCGGGTGGTTGGTGGCAATCCAAGCCACCCCGACATCCCGGCAGAAGTCGATGTCTTCGAGCTCATCGACGCACCAGCAGTACACCGCTCGGCCTTGCGCCACGGCGCGGTCCACGAGCTGCGGATACTCCTTCAGGGTCGCCAGTGACGGCCCCACGGCGGTGGCCCCCACGGCACTGACCGCGCTGCTGGTCAGGTAGCGGGCGGTGCTGCCGAGTAGCACCGTCGGCAGCAGCGGCGCGGCACGGCGGATCCGCCAGACCGCGGCCGAGGAAAACGACATCACTACCGCGCGGGAACGGTCGGCGGACGCCGGAGAGGCGATGCCGAAGCGGTGCAGCAGGGCAAGCACTTTGCTTTCCACCAGCGACCCATATCGGACCGGGTGCTTGGTCTCGACGAAGATCTTGACTGGCCGGTGCCAGTCCAGGACCAGTGAGACGAGGGCCTCGAACGTCAATAAACTGGTGTCGCCCTGCGTACCGTCGGAGCGCCAGCTGTCGTGCCATGCGCCGTATTCGAGTTCCCGCAGTTGGTCCAGCGTCATCGTGCTGACCAACCCGGCTCCGGTGGAAGTACGGTCCAGACTGCGGTCATGCACGCAAACCAGATGACCGTCGCGGGTCAGCCGCACGTCGCACTCAACGCCATCGGCGCCCTCTTTGAGCGCGAGGTCGTAGGCGGCGAGCGTGTGTTCGGGACGAGCGGCCGAAGCACCTCGGTGGGCAACGACATAGGGGTGCCCGGCGAGGTCATCGTCGGGCGACGTCATGACCACTATGCTGCCGGTTCCTGCCCCTCCAACTCAACCGGTGGGGCAGATAGGGACGCGCCGGGTCGATCGTCACCCGCTACGACCCAGCGATGCGTCGGCCGTTCGACCGGCTTGCGCTCGAATCCCTCGAAAACCCGGGCAATGGCGGCCAGCGTCGCCGCCCCGAGCAGGTAGGCAACCACCATCAAGACGGTGTTGTTCGCGATGCCCCGGGCGTCCGTGGCCCAGCTGGTGGCGATGGCGAAGATCGAAACCGCGTAGCTGAAAACCCACGCGATCCACCACTGCACGATGGGCCTTTGCAGCCGCGCGTGGTGCTCTTCGATGGTCGCCAGCTCGGTGACGTACACCGGAGCCCACAGCAGATTGACCAGGGGCACCAGGCAGCCGGCCCACAACGCCCGGACCGAACGCTGATCCTGCAGCCCATAGTGCGCGAAAGCACGAGCCCGTCGCGCGATCAGCCACCGGGTCAGCATCACGCCGGACGCACCCAGGGCCGCGACCGCCCCCACACTCGCCAACACGCCGAGCCAGTTCGCCGCGAAAGCCAGCACCGAGTTCAGCAAGATGTTCCGGTTAATGACCAGCAGCACGTAGCGTGCGACGTACACCAGGGTCGCGCCGCAAAGCACCAGCAAGCTCAAGAACAACGTGAGGCGCACCGCCGCCGCCGACGGCCCTGTCCGCGTAGGTGTTTCGGCCGGCGCCGGGGCGTAGTCGACACGATCGCCCAGCCCCCAACGAGGTATAACGGCGTAGCGCGGTGTGGGGCCCAGGGGCCGTCGTCCGTACCGCGGAACCGGCGCGGCGCCGGGGCGCACCGCTATCCATCGGAAGCCCGGCGGCAGCCGTGGCGGCGTGCGCTGCCAGCCGCGGGCCCCCTGGCCACCCCTCGTACTCCAGTCGGGTGCGGGCGCATCCGCCATCGGCGCCATCAGCGCCCCGTGACAGCGGGGGCACCACTCGCGACGCCGCTCGCGCACGTTCCACCGAGTGCCGCACTGGGAGCACACCTGAATCACCGGACCAGCCTAGTCGCGGGCCGTTCACACCCACTGAGCTATCTCCTGAC
>PLSK01000160.1:0-2852 GCA_003165155.1 Mycobacterium sp.
CCGGTCGACTCACGCCTCAACTCCCGTATTGGGCGCTCTGACCAGGGCGTTATGGGCGATCATCGGTCCCGTCTCTCCGAATTGAGTCACGATGCTTAATCTGCAGTCCGACGGCCGCCGCCGACGGCGCCACTATGCAGCCAAGCTTACTGAATATGATTTTCATTATCAACATGTGGCTGTCAGCCGCGGTCTGCCCCTTCGCCGAACTCCGACTGCTCGGGCTCCCAGGTGCCCGGCACCATGGGCATTGACGGCCCGCCACCGAATTCGTCACCCGCCAGCGTGGTCAATCCTGCCGCCTCGGCGAGGTTCTCCTTGGGTGCAGTGCCGGCGAACCCCAGATTTCCGGCACCCCGATCCGAAGCCACCGTCGACGCGGCCAGCTCCTCGCCAGACGGGTCGCCCCAGTCCGGCTCGACCCCGACGTTCATATCCATGAATTCGTCGCCGTAGCCTCGCATCCCCGCCCGCAGGCGCCGTCGCGCCCTCTTTTTTTGCTGCGCTGCCGCCACAGCCACCGCAGCGGCCGCGGCGATATCGGGCTCCAGCGCCTTCCGCTGTGCGCCGGTGCTCATCCCAGTGCTCGCTCCGACGGTCGGACCGCCCACCAGGTACGGATAGCCGGCCCCCTCGACGCCAACGGGCGGTGGCGGTGGGGCTCCAGACCCAGGCGCGGTAGCCGAAGTAGCCGTCGGGGCTGGTGCTGGGGCTGAGGACGGGGCACCCGAGGCCGGAGCAGCGCTCACGACAGGAGAGCTGGAAGCCACTGGCACACTGGCTTTCTCGGGCGTGGGTGCGGCCGCCACGGCAACCGCGTCAGGCTGAATCCCACCCAGCCCGCCTAGCCCAGCCAAGCCGGCCAAAAACCCCGGGTTCGCGGCCGACAGGGTGAGCGCAAGCCCATTGATCTCGGGGAAGAACGCCAAGTAAACCTCCGCCGCGTGGCCCACCTCGTCTGCTACCAGTCCAGGAATGTCGGACACCAGCTGCGTTAGCGCCCCGGACGGATTCGACGGAAATTCCAGTATGTCCCGCTCCAAGGTGTTAATAGGTTCGGTGATTCGATTTATCCACCAACTCAGGTCGTATGGGTTACCGGCGTCATTGTCGACGATCCGCTGCGTACCTCCGCCCGTATCGCTGCTGTCGTTGCTGACGATGGGCTTCAAGATTTGCGGCGACGCTCCGGATTGCGGTGTCGAGGCCACCAGCGCTGAGGCGGAGATCAGATCATACTGGGCCATCGCGACGGCCGCCTGGATCCACATCCACACATATTCGGCCTCGTTGAGCGCGATGGGAATGGTATTAATCCCGAAGAAGTTCGTTGCTGCCAATACGGTGTGGATCGCGTGGTTGGCGGCCAGCTGCACCAAGGTCGGCATGGCGGCCAGTGCGGCGGCGTAGGCGGTGGCCGCAGTCTCGTGTTGGACAGCCGTGGCCGCGCTGTCGGCGCTGGCCTGCATCAGCCACATCAAATAGGGCACATGCGCGGCAACGTACTCCTCGGCACTGGGCCCTTCCCACGCCCCGGCCTGCACCGCCGCCAAGATCGCGCTGAGCTCTTCTGCGACCGACGCATAGGCCGCACTCAACGAATTCCACGACCCAGCGGCAGCCAGCAAGCTGCCCGGCCCGGGACCACTGCTGAGCAACAAAGAATGAACCTCAGGCGGCGCGGCCATCCACACCGGCGCGGTCATTCTGAGCCGCCCGCAACCGAATACGACGCCGAAAGGACAAAGCCTCGGGCAACAACCCGCAGCGCCATACCAGCGACTCCTCGGAGGGTAATCAACGACCGCCTTGGCTGTTAGGCGGCGTAATTAGCACGCAGGGAGTAGTCGGCGGACGGCGCGGAAAAGTTCCCGTTCTAGGCCAACGGGTTTTCGGTGGTGCCGAGCTGGGCTCTGATCAGCCTCTGACCGCACTCACCAGGGTGTTACGGGCGATCATGGGCCCGGCTTCGGTTTCTGGTCCGGGCACCGGCCGGCCGGCCTCACGGAGATAACCGGCCAGCGGAGTGCCGACCGCAGTCCAGCCTCGCTGGCCGAACCATTCGGTGGCCGGCGCGCATCGCTCGTTGTAGACCAACTGAAAGAACGGGCGCCGTTGCGCGTCTCCCGCAAGCGCGGCGCGCTCTTCTTCGACCTTGGCCACATATTCGTCTAGAGAAAGCGGGGCGCCGTCCTCGACGGCGACATGGCTGCCCGGCCCGGCCAGGTTGTCGATGCCGGTGAACAGCTGCTCCTGTGCGGTGGCCGGGAGATAGATCAGCAGGCCCTCGGCGATCCATGCGGACGGCTTGGCCGGGTCAAAGCCGCTGTCTCGCAAAGCCTGTGGCCAGTCCTCACGCAGATCGATAGCGATCTCACGACGCTCGGCGCGCGGTTGGGCGCCGAGGGCGGTGAGCACCTCACGCTTGAATTCGAGAACTTGCGGACGGTCCAACTCGAAGACTGTCGTGCCGTCGGGCCACGGCAACCGGTAGGCGCGGGAGTCCAGCCCCGCCGCCAAGATGACTACCTGCCGCGCGCCGTCGTCGGCGGCCCGCCGAAAGTACCCGTCGAAATACCTGGTGCGAGCCCCCTGGAAATTGACGAAATGCTGGCCCCATTCGTCGCTCTTCAACTCGTTGTCGGGATCCTTGCCGTCGAGGACGTCGGCCCACGAACCGCCGACGGCGCGGCAGAACAGCTCCGCATACGGGTCGACGGCCAGGGGGTCGGGCTTTTGTGCCTCCAACGCTCGCGCGGTCGCGACGAACAACGCCGTCGAACCAACACTCGTTGTGATGTCCCAGGTATCACCTTCGCTACGCACCCAACCGACACTACGCCGAGGGCTGC
>PLSK01000160.1:2907-5861 GCA_003165155.1 Mycobacterium sp.
GTCGAGCGGCACTGCGCCGGCTACTTCGACAGCCTGCTGCACGGGCCGTCGGCGGTTGAGGAACTCTTGGAGCTCTTTCGCCGAGAGCCATCGGCGGTGCGGCTGATGAGGGGGAACGACAAGAAGAGTGGGTCTGAAAGCTACCGGCTTGTCGACGGCAGCCTTGATCTTGTCGCCATCCGCAACGACTTCGCCGATGGCTTCACGATCGTTGTGGACGGCGTTGAGCGTTACGTGCGCCCGATTGCTTCGCTGGCCCATTCCATCGAGGTCGAGCTGAACTTCCCGATACAGCTCAACGCTTACCTCACGCCGCCTGGATCGCGAGGGCTCGTTCCCCACTACGACGACCATGACGTGTTGATCCTGCAGATCCAGGGATCGAAGATCTGGCATTTGTACGACGGCGTCGACATACCACCGCACGCGATGCAGCGCCGGGATAAGACGGTTCCTACCGACGGCCTGCCGTTGCCTACCGACTTGCGCGTAGAAGTCGGCGACGTGCTGTACCTGCCACGAGGCCTGGTGCATGCGGCTGACACAGACGCAGAGCCATCCATCCACTTGACCGTCGGAATCCACGCGCCTACCGCGCTCACGCTTGCCATCGGGGCGCTCTACGCGCTGAGTTTCCACGATGATCGGCTGAACGCCCAGCTGCCACCACGGCATCTAGATGACGCGGACGTGCACGCGACCCTGGGCGTCCTCATGCGTGACGCTGCCAGGACCGTCGAGGACCCGAGCGCGATCGCGGAAGGTCTCGACGCATTGGCAGATGTCCTGGTCCGCCGCGGCCGATGCCCACCGATCGGACAGATCTCGAACGCCGCCGGAATCGACGGACAAACTCTGGTGACGAAGTACCAACCGCTCTTTTCGCGGGTGAAGGCTGTGGCGGGCGGCGTTGCGCTGCAGTTTGCAAAATTGTCGATAAACGCCGGTGCCGACCACGAAGCCGCGATGCTGTTCATCTCGAGAAGTGCTGAGCCGTTTCGGGTTTGCGATCTGCCCGGGCTGCGTGCGGAGCAACAGATCGAGCTGGCCCGAAAGCTGATTGTGAGCGGATTCCTCGTCCGGCTGTCCGATGACTGATACGGCCGAGGCGCTCTGCGTCCCGGGATACGACCGGCTGGTCTGATGGAGCTCGCCGACCTCGCCCTCTCGACGCCGGTCAGGCTCGACCTTTCCGGGCCCGCCCCGGCGGTCTACTGGGCCGATCTATCGGCGGAGCGCTTCGTCGAACCGTTCTTCGACCAGACCGTCGCCCGCTGGGCGTCGGGCCAGCGGGCCCGGCCGCTGGTCAGGACTGGGCTCGAAGCGCTCGTCGCTCTGGATGACGAGCCGGCGCTTGAGCCGGCGGGCATGATCTTTCACCTCTCGCGGTGCGGATCGACGCTCGTGTCCCGGCTGTTGGGCACCCTTCCCGGCGTCGTCGTGGTCGCCGAGCCGGCGCCGCTCAACGCGCTGCTTGGACTCGATCCTGATCGGGTCGACGAGGCCACGCTCGTCGGGGTTGTGCGGCTCCTGGTGCGAGCACTCGGCCGATGCCGGCACGGCGACGAACGTCGGCTGGTACTCAAGTGCACGAGCTGGAACATCCGCCGTCGGGCGATCCTCGCCGCCGCCTTTCCCGACACGCCCTGGGTCTGGGTTCAGCGCGATCCGGCGCGCGTGCTGGCCTCGCTGCTCGCCGAGCCGCCGGGCTGGCTCGGGCTGCAGGCCGCCCCTAGTCGGGCCGCGCGGCGTTTCGGCCTTGATCCAACTGCGGTCCCGGTCATGGCGCGTGCCGAGTTCGCGGCCCGGGCGCTCGGCGCAATGCTGGAGGCGGCCGCGACCGATCCGGCCGGGCGCCTCTGCATCGACCATGCCGACCTGCCCGCCGCGATTTGGACGCGCGTGGTTGCGCATCTGGGGCTCGAAGCCGATCCTCCAGCCATCCAACGCATGATCGAAGAGTCCCGGTTCTACTCCAAGGATCCGGCATCCCGGGTCTTTGCCGCCGATGCCCCCGAACGCCACCCAATGACTGCCGCGATGCGGGATGCCGCTGCGCGCTTCGCCGAGCCGGGCTATCGCGCGCTCGCATCACATGCATAGCGCGATGGGTCGATCGGCGGGCGAGGGCGCTGCGCGATTCCAGGATTCAATAGTTTTCGCGGAACTATGGACCCTCTTCGTCCGACCAACATAGAGCTTGGCGCGAAAGGCCGCCGGTGAGGTGATGGCCTGCGTCCTGGTGGGAAGTGCGGGGGGAGGAGCGGGCGGATGAATTTTCAGGTGTTGCCGCCGGAGATCAATTCGTTGTTGATGTATTCGGGTGCGGGGTCGGCTCCGATGTTGGAGGTGGCGACCGCCTGGGATGGGTTGGCTGCAGAGTTGGGGTCGGCGGCGGATTCATTTTCGTCGGTGACCTCAGGGTTGGCGGGTCAGGCGTGGCAGGGTCCGGCGTCTGCGGCGATGGTGGCTGCGGCAGCTCCGTATTCAGGGTTTTTGCGTGGAGCGGCGGCGCGGGCTGCGGGGGCGGCTGCTTCGGCTAAAGCGGTGGCAAGCGTCTTTGAGACGGCGCAGGCGGCGATGGTGCATCCGTTGGTGGTGGCGGCCAACCGCAGTCAGTTGGTGCAGTTGGTGGTGTCGAACGTGTTCGGGCAGAACGCGCCGGCGATTGCGGCTGCTGAGGCTCAATATGAGGAGATGTGGGCATCGGCTGTGTCGACGATGGTGGGTTATCACGGCGGGGCCTCTGCGGTGGCTGCGCAGTTGCCGTCTTGGCAGGGCGCGTTGCAGGGCTTGCGGGGTCTGGGTCAGGCGGCTTCGACGCTTGCCGGTCTGCCGGCCCTCAATACCGGGCTTGGCAACATCGGCAGCTGGAATCTGGGCAGCGGCAACAAAGGTAACACCAACTTTGGTAGCGGCAACATCGGCGATACCAACCTGGGTAGCGGGAACCA
>PLSK01000224.1 GCA_003165155.1 Mycobacterium sp.
CGATCGGGACATCGAACAGCGCGGCTGCCTGGATGAAGCACGAGCGATGCCGGGTGTACATCTCGAGCTGTCGCGGGTCGCTGTGCTCGAGATAGAAGAAGGCGGTGTTCCAGTACATCGACGCTCGAAGGAACGCCTCGCGGGCACTGACCGTATGTCCCGCGGCCACGCAGTCCTCGGCGATGGCCTCGACTCGCTCTGCGGTGTCACTCCAGGCGACGGTCCAGCTTTCAATATCTCCGTCCACCACCCGCCGTGCCGTCGAGAAGCACTCACCGACCGCACCGCCGTCGCCGTAGGCGCCGGCGCACATCGCTCGCACGAGCTGATAGTCGAAGTTGGACGTGAAGACTCCGGGCATCCCCGGCGTGGCGCCGAACACCACACCGGTTTGTGCCGTTGAATTTCTCGAGACTGTCGGTGTCGATGTCATCGTGTGTTCCTCTAGGTGTAGGAGGCGTCGAGCCCGTACCGGGGCGACAGACCATAGGTGGTCGTCCAGCCCGAACCAGGCGTCTCATAGGTTCAATGCCAAGCCAGCGCTACCAAGGTCGCGAGCAACGCTCCCCGACGCTGCCGATCGTCTCAGCAGAATCCAACACGGCCACGGGACGACCCGGCGCGCCAAAATCGACCGTACACCCAGGTCAAATGGCACTTCAACGAAAGCGCAGGCACCTCGACGAATCCGTCCACACTCGGACGAAAGGGGCAGCCGGCCGGCGATCACCTCTTGGCTCGGGCGTCCCAATTGCGCTGAGCTGCTTCGACCTGGTCCCAGTGGGTGTCAACCCATCGCCCGAGCGCGGCGAGCGGCTCGTCAAGGGATCGGCCGAGGTCGGTGAGTTCATAGAGGTTTGCGGTCTCCATTCGCCCGGAATCCAGATGCCGCCTGATGAGACCGTCGCGTTCAGCGCGGCGCAGCGTCTCGGTGAGCACCTTCGGTGAGATGCCCTCCAAGGCGTCGTGAAGGTCTTGGTAGCGGCGACCCCCGGTCGCCAACTCGGCCAGCAGGGTCAAAGTCCAGCGCCCACCGATCAGTGCGACCAACGCATACGGGCGTCTCCAGTCAACAGTCATTGGGACGATTGGCCACCGCTGATGTCGGTACCAACGGCATCGCCAACCGCTGTTGCATTGGCCAGCGCTGCCCACCCGAGCGTGACGAGTTCGGTCATCTGGCGTTCGTCGAGCTGGGTTCCCCTGACGATCCATCCGTGCAGCAGCGGGCCCAGGAGGAGGCTGATCGCCGATGAAAGGTCGAGATCGGGCGGCAGTGCGCCGGCCGCAACACATCGGCGCAGCGCCGCTTCGATGACCTGCTGGCGGGGCCGGAAATAGCGCGCCCGTAGGGTCTCCGCGAGATCCGCATCGGTCATCGCTTCGCCCAGCAGGCTGTAGAGCACATGCGCGATTCCCGACTCCGCCATGGCGCACGCGAAACTGACCAACCCTCGCCGCGCGCTCTCAGCGGCGTCGCCCTCAGGGTCGAAGTGAGGGGTTGGCGCGAACCGGGCAACGGCGTCGGCCACCAGCGCGGCCTTCGACGGCCACCGTCGGTATACCGTCGGTTTGCCCACGGCTGCTCTCTTCGCGACCAGCTCCATCGACAGTCGCGCGAACGACATCGTCGCCAGCAGATCTATCGTGACCCGAAGAACAGCGTCGTCCACCCCGTTGCGCTGCCGTGGACTGTCAGGCACGGCGACCCCTTCCCAGAACGTTACGTAACGTAATGTTAGAACGGAACGTAACGTAACGCTGCTGGGCTGTCAATCACACGCGGCACACACGCCCGCATCGATCAGCCAGAGAAGGAACCGAAGAGTTGACAACAGTTGAAGTCATGCAGCGCCGGAAGCCGTTAACCCGTGTCCTGGGTGTGCTTTTCACGATACCCGTCGCTGGGGTGGCCTTCTATCTCTTCTTGCTCTCAGCCCGATATCAACCGGTTGATCACGGTGCTCGGAGCGGTGGCCATCGCGGCCCTCATCGTCAGGGCTCGCGCCCTAACGCCAAAGACTGGTTAACCCTACGGCTTCACCATCGCAGCGGTCAGCCGCTCGGTCAGCCGTTCCCAGGCCTCTTTGGTCTCGGATCTGACAAACGAGACGACTCAATTCCTGTCTCGGGTGTTCGGGGCGGCATTGCCTGGCCCGCTCAATTGAGCGGGCACAGTGGTGTGCTCTTCTGCGGCGGCCGGTGTGGCCGGGCGAGGGCCAGGTCAACCGGGTAATGGTGCTGTGCTGCTGATAGCCGCCGGTTGCGGTCACATTCGGATCAGCTGGCGTGTCGAAGAAGTTGTCGCATCATTAGAGCAGGGGATCACCATGACGGCACTAACAAGCTCCGGAGTCGAATCGAGTTGTCGCGCCATGCGCCTGAAATCGGTCACCTACTGGGTCGCTACCGGTTTCGTCGTTGTCGAGCTGGTCCTCGGCGGCATCTGGGATGTGTTGCGGATTTCGTTGGTCCGCGACGTTGTCACCCAGGTGGGCTACCCGACGTACTTCCTGGGCATGCGCGTTAGCTGCCCCGAACGCCGAGCACGGAGCCAATGGTGGTGACTAGCGATGATCGGTGGGTCGAGTCGTTTGAGCGGGCCCGGCCGCGGTTGCGGGCGGTGGCCTACCGGATGTTGGGGTCGCTCAGCGACGCCGACGACGCCGTGCAGGAGGCGGGACTGCGGCTGAGCCGTACCGGAGACGGCGCAGAAGTGCAGAACATTGATGCCTGGTTGACAACCGTCGTCGCGCGGATCTGTTTGAACATGCTGCGCGCCAGACACAGCCGTCCGGATGAGAAGTTGGTCGCCGCGCTGCCGGATCTGCTCGTCGACCCGATGGATGAAGTGGATCCTGAGCATGAGGCGCTGCTCGCTGATTCGGTGGGTCTAGCGTTGTTCGTCGTATTGGACACGCTGGCGCCGAATGAGCGGCTGGCGTTCGTCTTGCATGATGTCTTCGCGGTGCCGTTCGATGAGATTGCCCTGATCGTCGAGCGTTCGGTAGACGCCACCCGTAAGTTGGCCAGTCGTGCGCGTCGACGGATCCAGGCCGTCGAACCGTCACCTGACAGTGATCTGGCAGCTCAACGCGAGGTTGTTGACGCGTTCTTCGCTGCGGCGCGCAGCGGCGACTTCGACCGCCTGGTGGCTGTGCTGCATACCGAAGTGGTGCTCCGGGGCGACTTCGGCCCGGCAGGGACTCGATCGGCGCGCGGCGCGGCCGCGGTGGCAAACCTGGCGCAGGTCTATGCCGGCCATGACCGGCAGGTGCGCCCCGCCACGGTCAACGGCGCGGCTGGTGCGGTCATCGTGCAGGCCGGCCGCGTGGTCGCGGTCATGGGTTTCATCGTCAACGGGGGAAAGGTGACGATGATCGACGTGCTGGCCGACCAGAGCCGGACTGCGCAGATGGATTTCAGCGCTGTTGTCCCGTGAGTGCTTCGGGACCTTGAACTGGCACGGTGCCGACGCCGCTATTGACCATCACCCGCCTGGTTCTGGGAGCGGCGTCACCGCTGGTCACACTCTCTGCGGTTCGAGTGTCGAAGCTATAAGAGCGGGTTTTCAGGAGGGCCATGATGACTCCATCAACAGAGGTGCTGCCCGAGCAGGGTCGCGGCGTCGATCCCCATCACGTTCATTAATGTCTCTCGAGATCGACCGCGACGACTTGGAGCCGTTCTTACCAGGACTCGGCTATGACATCGACCTCAACGACTCGTTTTCGCTGATCACAATGAGCACGTGTTTATTACGCGCTCACAGAGTCAATCCCCAGGTCGGCTGGGCCCGCCCGGCAGGCATCTGGTTTCTTCGGGGACCAGTACGACTTTTCCGTGGGCGTGCCCTGTCTGCAGATACCGGTGCGCTTCCGGCGCCTCCTCGAGCATGAACACCCTGTCGACGGTGACCTCGAGCTTCCGGTCGGCGGCCAGCTTGACGAGCTGCGGCCATGCCGCAGCCCGGATTTCGGCGCCGCCGTCGGCCCCGCTCAACGCCAAGATGCCCAGTTCGGCGGCGCGGGCAAAGCCAGCGATAGTCGCGATTCGCCCGCGGTCAGCAACAAGTTCAACGGAGGTGTCCAGCGCCTCGTCGGTGCCGACCAGATCCAGCGCGACGTCCACCGCCCCGATGGCCCGCACCCGATCCACCAGCCCTGCCCCATACTCGACCGGCACCGCGCCGTAGCCGCGGAGCAGGTCGTGCCGGCCGGGACTCGCCGTGGCGATCACCTTCGCCCCACGCGCTACCGCCAGTTGAACCGCGAGCAGCCCGACACCGCCCGCGCCGCCGTGGAGCAGCACCGTCTCACCGGCACCCACCGTGGTTGCGGTGAGCAAGTGCCAGGCTGTCGAGCCAGCAACCAGCAGACCGGCCGCCTGCTCGAACGACAGATTGGCCGGCTTGTGCCCCACGTTGGCCGCGTCGGCGACCAGCTGCTCGGCATAACCGCCGCGAACGCCCGCGGCGATCACCTCGTCGCCGGTGTTGAGCGGTCCGGTGAAACCGGCGGTCTCCGGAACCACAGCGGCGACCACGCCCGAGACCTCCAGGCCGACCGGCATGGGCAACGCGTCCGGATCATTGCCCAGGTGGCCGCTGTACAACTTGTAGTCGATCGCGTTGGCACCGGCCGCCTTGACATCGATCAGGACCTGACCCGCACCCGGCTGGGGCAGCACAATGTCGTGCAGCTCAAGAACTTCGGGCCCGCCATACCCGCTGGCCACTACCATCCTCGTCACGCCTTCACGCTCATGTCCTGGTCGTGCGGGCGGCCGCGGAGCGTGCGTGTCGGCGGACGCAGGGCCCATGACGCTGCTATCAGAATGAGCACCACGCAGAGAAAGACGATCTCATGCATGTCCTTACCCGTCGTCAAATGCGACACGATGGCCCCCGAGAAGACGAAGAATGCGCCAGCGTAGGCCCACTCTTTGACCAGCGGAAACCGCGGCGCAAGTAGCGCAGCCGCGCCGAGCAGTTTCCATGTCCCAAGCAGGACCAGGAAGTATGTCGGATAGCCCAGGTCGGTCACGACGTTGCGGACCAGCGGGATCCGCAGCACATCCCAAATGCCTCCTAACAACAGCTCGGCGGCGAGGAGGCCGGTCGCAATCCAGTAGGTGATCGTTTTGGCGCGAATGGACGTGTTGGGGGATTTCGTGAATGCAGTCATGTTCGATGTCCTCGCTGAGGTGTCGTAACGAGTGGTTGTACTTCTTCGACACCCCACGACACCGGAATGTGACCGTCGTGGTGATTCTCCCCAGCAGACGCAGATGGTCACACTTCTTCGGCGCCAGGTGTCGAAGCTATTGGGAGCGATTTCTAGGAGGACCACGATGACACGACAAGCCGAAGTATCCGGACCGGACTCCGGGTTTGGCACGATGGCCACCGGACCGAGGGTTCGGTCGGAGTTTGGTCGGTTTGGCCGACTCGATAGGTCTGTGATCAACGGCGCGGTGGGTGACCGGGGCCATCACGGTGGGGCTGAGCTGAGCCCAAGGAAGCCACTGTGACCCGGCGGTCAGATTGCACCGACGGTGAGTCGAGCGTCGGTACCCGGGTCTCTGCTGGCGAAGTCGGGGTAAGGGCATGACGATGCACGGAATTGACACCGGCCCCATCACTTTCATCAACGTCTTCGAGATCGACCATGACAAGGTCGAGCCGTTCCTGCAGGGATGGCGTGACCGTGCTGAGTTCATGAGCAAGCAGCCGGGTTTCCGGTCGTTTCGGCTGCATCGAGCGCTAACCCCCGATGCGCGTTTCCAATTGGTCAACGTCGCAGAGTGGGAGAGCGCCGACGCGTTGCACGCAGCAAGAGCCCAGCAGTACTTCCAAGAGAGCACGCGCCGCTCGGTGGAGGACTTCGAGGTGACCGCGCATCCAGCCATCTACCGCGCCGCTGTCGAAGTCGTCGCCGATTAGACCCGTCCAGTAGAACCGCGAGTATGCGCCTACAAGG